>CAZVVF010000030.1:0-12574 GCA_964630575.1 uncultured Burkholderiales bacterium
AGAGGTATCACCGCCACGCACTCGCCGTTCAAGGGCCCGCCATCGACACAGGCCTTGAGCAAGACAAACCAAACCAGGATAGAGACACCGAGATCGCTCACCGACTGTTCCTTGCGCACTCGCGAGAGAACGAGAAGAGCCCCCAGAGAGACCAAGACCAAGAGAATCAACTGGAGCCCCATCAAGGTGGACGGGAAAAACCTCTGATAGGGAGCCCCGTCGTCAAAAACATGGTTCGAGGAAAAAACGGCCCCCAAGACCATCTTGGGGACATGAATGTGCTCCAAACGAGTCGTGCTGTAATTCCCCGCGTGAACAAAGTTCGCCGAACCCGTGATCGGTAGACCCACCTGCTGCATCACAAAGGCGTGCTCCGCGAAGGCTGCCAGCAGCAGAACAAAAAGCAAAACGCTGGTCGGCTTGCTCACGTCTGGCAGACCCTCTCGCTCCGGCACCAGGAGCACCGCGACCACAAAGGCCAGAAAGAGATAGACCTTCACAAAGGAATCGCCCACCGCGAACATCTCTACAAAGAGCTTCAAGGTCAAAGCCACCAGCGGTGAGACAAACGCCAGACCGAGCAGCAGCAGGAAAAGTCCGGCATATCGAAGCCGCGTCCTTTGGGTCACACACTCATTTTGGACGCGCCTCCCATAACTCCTAGAAAGGGGGAGAAGGCCGATGTCTCGGCGCTAGAGCCGGTTCAATCTGTCTTGTCCTCGCCATAGAGGCTCGAAAACTGATCGCTGCGATAGATCGTACAGCCCTCACCTTGGGGGAAATGGATCTGAATCTCAAAGACCTTTTCCGAAGGGGTGGACCGCGTCACCTCCAAAATGCGAGCCCAATACTGACCCTCCTTGGTCTGACGACCACCGTCGGTGACAATGACATTATCTGACCCCGGCACTTCGTCGACATCACACAGAAAGCGCGACCGAAACGGTTGCTCGTCCCGAAACTCCCAGATCTGTCTGCAGGTCCGCGCCTTCGGGTCGATCTCAAACTCTACGGCCCGACTTTCTTTGAGGCCGTTGTCGTAGAGCAAGAGAGTCCCCTTACTCGTCCATTGAGCCGCGTGCTGACGACGGGGCCACTGAAACTCCCCTAGCGGCCTCAACAGATACTTTTGAAAGGGCTCACTCCAGCCTTCGGGAGGGGCAAGAATCCACTTGAGGTCCCCCTGCTCCAAGCCGACCTCAACGATCGCATCTTGATGGCGTAGGCTGACGAGAGCGCTCTTTCTGCTCTCATCGAGAACGAGCGAATTGGCATGACCCCAATCGTAATAGTGCTCCCTATAGAGATTGTCCCAAAGACTCATCTTGGATCTGTAGATCCGTCGCTCGGGGTCCAAGATCTCCATCAGAGAAAGACTCCTCTGGATCTGCCCTTGAGAGTCAATACTCAAAATCAGGTCATCGAGGGCATCGCCTCTGACTCTGGTTCCTAGAGTCCAGAGCAGACCCGTTGAGGGGTCTTTCTGAAAATCGTGATGGAAGGTATCCGTGCGAACCCGGATCCCACCCTCGTTTTCTGTTTTCAGCAGATCCGCCTGAAACACCCGAAGCTCTCGACCCAACAAGTCTTGCTCGATGATCTGCAGATTCCACAGGTCCATGATCACGAGATGACCCTTCGGATCGAGGCGCACCTCATTCAACAAAGAGTCAAATTTCTGATACCAAACAACGTTGGCATGCGAATCCAGGATCATCAGGTAGCCCAACTTAGGGACCTTCGCGCCAGTCGTCCGCTGGGCGACAAAGAACATCAGAAAGCGAGAATCCCGGTCGCTCTGTTGCGTCACCACCTTGAGCGTCGGAAAATCGTTCGGCAGAGGAGCCGTCTTGACGGACACCTCTGGTGTCCAAACCTTGTGGCCGGCCTCGTCGAGGAGTTGAAGCTTTACCCGCTGGTCCGCATCGGCCTTAAGGCCCAGAATCCGAACCGTTTGAACAGCTTGGAACTCTGGAAACTCAAGCCCTGTTTCAACCCCGTCAATGGCCAGCGACAGGACCCGGCAAGGGAGCGAGCTCTCCAAGCGGGCCTCCGCTGCCAGAGGGGTCCGCCCCTCAGGGTCGAGGGTCACCTCAAACCCAACGACCTGGGCCGGGCGGCTCCCGCGGCAACCCACCATGAGAAGCGAAACAACGAGAACTATGAGGCGAGTGTAATGCGTCAACGCTGAAACCTCCCTACTGCTCCACCCGGGGGGCCCTGAATGTTCTTTTCGAGGGTCGCTCCTGGCAACCGAAAGGAGCGAGTGCGATGAGCGATCGTGGTCTCGGCATTGGGGAGCGTTTCAACAGCCGTTGGCCCATCTCCCTTGCTCGTTCAGCGGTCAAAGTCGCCCGGCCAGAGCCTTTCGGTAAGCCCCGCCGCGAAAGCCAAAAGGTGACTTCCCCACAGCAAAGAACCGCAAAAAACGATGTCTATCCGGCTTCGGACCGCACTTTTTTTGCTCGCTCTGGCCCTTGTGGCAACGCCTGGCATCCCCCTGAAACCACTTCTGGCTCTAACCCTTCTCAATCTCTCCCTAAGAGAGACCTACCCGTTCTCTCACTTCCCGATGTATGCTAGCTTTGGCCGCAAGACCTACTACCTCTACGTCAGCGACGAAAACGACCGAGTCCTCTTCACCTCAAAGTTCTTCAAGCAGTCATCCGCCAAGCTCAGGAAAACCCTTATGACCGAGCTGGCGCTTCGAAAAATGACCTACTCCAAGGCCACCAGCCAACAGCTCCAAGAAGTTGCCGAAGCGACCTTAAGAACTCTCACCGGGAGCCTCTCGGACGACTCGGTCTGCCACCTCAAACTCTATCTGGTCAACCTGGTCATCGAAAACGGACGCATTCAGGAGAAGAATTCGCTCATCGGGGAACTGGCAAAACCTTGGTAGGCATCGAGATACTCCGACGGCTCTGCTTTGCTATCTTTTTGAAGAGATTCGCGCTGTTGCGAGAACCCGCCGCCACAGCCCAACCGTACCCCACGGGACTCGCGAAGATCATCGACCTCAGCGCCCTCGCCGCTCCGAACCGATACCGACCATTGCGGCTGATCGCCCTGCTCTGCTCGCTTTGCTATGTGGCCGGAGTCGGGGGTACCTACACCCTCGGCTATCTCTTCCTCTTCACCCTGGTAATGGGGACTCTGCAGAACTCCCAAGGAGCCCATCATCACGACATACAGGCGCCTGTTCTTGTGCTGTGCGCTCAGACCTGGGCAAGCCTGATCGGGTCAGAGCCAGCATTGGCCTTCTTCTGGAGCCAACAGGTCATCGTCGCGCTCTACTTCACCTCCGGGCTGACAAAACTGATTCGCTCGGGGAAACGCTGGATTCTAGACGCCCCCAACTTTGCCATACAGATGCTAAAAGGCTCCCGCCAAACCTACTACAGCACCGGGAAGTCCCATTCTCTCAAGCGCATCCAGAGGCTGAGCGCTTTCATGCTCTCCCACCCGAATCTCTGCCGCCTCTTCCTCGCTGGCGGCCTGGCACTGGAACTGATCGGCCCGGTAATGCTGGTCTCCCCATCGGCGACGAGACTCTACGGGATCGCTCTCCTTCTCTTCCACTGGGGCACCAAAACCCTAATGACCATCACCTTCACGCGCCACGTTTGGCTCATCGTGGTGTTCTTGCTAGATCCGGCCTCACTGATCTCAGCCCTGTAGCGGTGTTCAAAACCCAAGCAGCGCCCATCCCTCAAACGCCAAAGAAGCCACCGTTTCCGGTGACCTCTTGTCAGGGGAGTGGGCCATTCGTCGTGCCGGGTGGCGGGGCTTGGGGTGGCTAGAACAGGTCTTCGATGGTCATGACAGAGAGAATATCAGGATCAACGTTCAGGTTGGTCCCAGCACCGTATAGGATCAGATCATCGTCGTAGAAAAGGTCTTGTGCGTTAAGCCATTCTTGGTCGAGGGTCTTGAGTTGGAGCTTTATTCTGTTGGCGTCAAGGAGTAGGTCGGCGTTGGATTTATTGGGGTCGGAATCTAGCATACTTGCCTGGAGCAGGTTGTCCCAGGCGATATCTGTGAGCAAGTGAGTTCACCTCCATTCCGGTTCAGAACCCCCGAGAAAATTGTCTTCCTCGGGAGCTACTACGGAGCGGTTTGGAAGGATCCATGAGAAATCTCACAGGCCCCCCGATCCCCCCCGTTCACATTAGGAGTTATACCCAATCCGTTCATCATTGAAACAGTTTAAAAAGAACTCCTCGCGAACCGCGCCCCACACTAGGCAACCAAGACTCACCCGCCCGAGCCCTCTCCAGGGCATCATCCCTGAGCGGAGAATAGAAAGCGATGGACAACCATGTCTCCATACGGCGGTCGACTTTCACAGCACTCATCATCTTGCTCGCCATCAGTCTCATGAGTATCGCCTTCTTGCTGGGACGCGAGAGCAACAAGGTCGAAGCCAAACAGGAGAGCGTCACCCTCGTGTCCCTGCAAGATCGCGACATCGCACAGGAGAACAGGAGGCAAGACTCCCTCAGGGTCCAGAATCCTCCACCCCCTCGACCCACTGTCCTCAAGGTCAAAGCCCCTGTATTCGAGCCGAGGCGATCCACTGCGACACATCGTTCAGCCCCAGCGCCAAGACCTGTCGCCGCGGCCCCAGACCGTCCCCTCCCTAGCGCCAAGAAGGTTCGCGCGGTTCCAGTCAGTCAACCGGCGCCTCGCCCAGTCGCCAAGCCCGATAGAGCAGAACCGACCCTGACGAGAGCGCAGCCGACTGTTCCAACCAAGCCTAAAAAGCCAAACCGCCAAGGCTCGAAGGCTATTCAAACCTACTTCCAGCGGCTCGACTCGAGCCTCGCTGGCACTCAAACTCTCAACGATCCCAATGCCTTCGCCACCGAACTTTTGGAGAGCAGCCTCTCGGGAGACAACTCCAAACTCGACCAGTTGGTAGCCGAGGTGCGGAGGTCGCTCGCTCGTGTGCAATCGATCGAGCCACCACCATCATGCTCGGAGCATCATCGCTTGGTGGTCAAGCAATTGCGCCAAGGGGTAAGTCTCCTCGGCCAGGTCGGGGGCACAGCGACTTCTCTCGACATGTCGTCGCTCACTCAAATCTCGGCCTCTGGAAAAACCATGCAAGACGAAGCGAGACGCCTAAAAGAGCTTGAGAACGAATTGCGCTCAAGAATCTAGCCTCGCGCTGGGGTGTAGGGTTACCGTTCGACCAACTGAGCGCTGTGTCTCGAGATCCCTGAGGCCCACCGCCAGCCCCCCCTTACGAAAATGTAAGGAATACCCTACATCGTTTCTTCCATAAACAAGCTATAGTCTTCTGAGGGGAGCTGGGTTCGTTTCGTGACCCCAAAAACAGGTTAAAAGCCGAGTCAGCTCCGCTTTTCGCTATGAGAGACACATCTTCACCACAAATCTATCCCAGACCCAGAGAACTTTGGGTCACTTTTGAGCCTCGCCCGCTCACGGGATAAAAGAAACAGGCTGCTGCGATCCCTGACCGGATTCCATGTCAGGGCCCAGAAACAAGCTCGCTGGGAATCCCTCTAGCGCAACTCTAGAATCCCGAAGCCGGATAAGAGCACGACCGTACTGTTCAACGAAAGGCCCCCGTCTATGACGAAAAAGACCGTCATCGCAAACGCGCAAAGCAAAGATATCCGTCTGTTTCTAGTAGACGACCACCAGGTGATTTGTGACGCCCTGGCGAGCCTATTGGGAGAATTCGATGGCTTTGTTGTCGTCGGCACGGCATCCAACGGTCAGCAAGCTCTCAACAAAATGGATCAGCTCCGCCCCGATATCGTCATCATGGACATCGCCATGCCTGTCATGAACGGCCTAGAAGCGCTCCAACGGCTCAAATCACTGTTCCCGGAAGTCTCCACCATCGTCCTCTCCATGCACGACGACCCAGAGCACGTCTACAGTGCCTTGCAGGCGGGTGCGCGCGGATACCTCCTCAAAGACTGTGCCGGCCGAGAATTGACCGATGCCATCCGAACAGTCCACGAAGGCCATCTCTATCTAGCGCACAGCCTCACAGGGCAGGTCGTTGAAGACTATCTCCACCTGAAAAACCGTCAACCGCTCGACAACGCCATCGACAAACTGAGTGCGCGGGAGCGCGAAGTCCTCAGACTTCAGGCCGAGGGGGTCTCCACTCGAGACATCGCCAAAGAGCTGCATCTGTCGCCCAAAACCGTGGAGACCTATCGCTACAGGCTCAAGGAAAAACTCGATATCCACGACAACGCTGGTCTCGTGAAATTTGCCATCCGAGAAGGACTCGTTTCACTCGAGTAAAAATCTAGAGTGGGCGAGAGGCCCGTCGCGGCAAACCCTACGGGAAGAGTACGGAAATCCTGACAATTCCCCAAACTTGAGTATGATACGCTGGGACGAGATGACTACGAAAGAGGGGAGTCTTTGATGTGTACACTGGCGCTCATAGTGCTCCGCCAACCCTACCCAAGCGTTTCCAAGGGGTCGAATCCAGCGTGGACTCTGTGAAAAAAGTTCTCGTCATTGAGGACAACCCCACCAACCGCAAGCTCATCGGTGACATCTTGAGGCTCAAGGGCTTTGAGGTCTCCGAAGCAGAAACGGCCTTGGTCGGCTTAGAATTGGCCCAAGAAGGCAACTTCGACGTCGTTCTTATGGACATCCAGTTGCCTGGTATGGATGGGCTAGAAGCCACCCGACGGCTGAGGACAGACCCGAGAACCCGAGACCTTCTGGTCGTCGCCGTGACGGCCCACGCCATGAAGGGCGACGAGGAGAGGATCTTAGAGTCCGGGTGCGACGCCTACGTAACAAAACCGATCGCTTACAAGGAATTCCTGGAGACCCTAAACCAGCTCCTTAGAAATGGCCGCAATCCGTGAACAACCGCGTTCTCATTGTGGACGACGAACCTGCGAATCGAAAACTCCTGAAAGTCCTGGTGGAACACGAGGGTCTATCTGCCGTTGAAGCCACTGGTGGACAAGAAGCCCTCGACCTTTTGAGCGAACAGGATTTTGATCTCGTCCTGCTGGATATGATGATGCCAGGCGTCGACGGGATGGAGGTTCTCCAGCGACTCAACGATCAGAGGATCCTGCCGGCCCTGCCGGTCGTTGTTGTCACAGCGCACAATGAGAGGGAACTTCGCATCAAGGCCTTGGGACTCGGTGCCATCGACTTTCTCTCCAAACCTGTCGATATTTTGGAGCTGAAGAATCGCCTTCGCACGCTGCTTGAACTCAGCCGGCTTCGGCACCTGGCCAGCGAGGAAGCCGCGGAGAATGCCGAGACCAGCCTGCAGTCCCGGATCGACGAAGCCATTGGAGACCTGCCCCTCGTTCTGTATCAGAACCCATGCCTGGCCTCTGATGGCCTGCGCAATTGGGTTGTCGGCGACCTGGAAGCTCTGACGGGAGACTCCGGCCCGGTCCGGTTCCAAAGCCTCTGGAACGAGCTCGCTCACCCCGATGACCGAGCGCGCATTGAAACGTTCTGCAAACAGATAGAGCGGGGAGAAACCACGGAGTGGCATCTCCAGTACCGCTTGGGCTCCAACGAGAAATGGGTCTCTCACGTAGGCAAGTTTGACCAAAAGAGTCGAAGCCTCGTCGGCGCCCTGCTCGACATTTCAGAAACGAAGCAACTCGAGGCAAAGTTCCTGCAATCACAAAAGATGGAGGCTGTGGGTCAACTCGCCGGGGGTATTGCGCACGATTTCAACAACTTGCTCTGCGCGATCATCTCCTTTGCTGGATTTGCCAAAGAGGGGCTTCCCCCCGATGACCAGCGCAGCGATGACCTCAACGAGGTCTTGAAGGCGGCTGACCGAGCCGCCGGCTTGACCCGTCAACTCCTCACCTTCTCACGCCGAAAGAACGCTGCCAAGGAGATGGTCGAGTTGAACGACCGCATCTCCCAACTGCACAAACTTCTCACCCGCACCTTGGGCGAACAGATCAAACTCAAGGTATCACCTTCGCCGAGGGCCGCCATCGTGGAGATCGATCCCATTCAATTCGACCAGGTCGTCCTGAACCTGGCCGTCAATGCGCGCGACGCTATGCCCGACGGGGGGGAGCTGCAGATCACTCTGGACTCCATCTTCGCGGCCGATGGACCCAACGACGAGTTGGTGAGACTCAGGGTCCAAGACAACGGTCGAGGGATGGACGCCAAGACTTGTCAGCGAATCTTTGAGCCGTTCTTCACCACCAAGGCCAAGGGCCACGGCACAGGGCTGGGCCTGGCGACGTGTTTCGCCATAATCGAACAGGCCAACGGGAACATCGAAGTCGAGAGCGCCGAAGGCAAGGGCACCACTTTTACCATCACCTGGCCCCTCTTGCCGGCTCCTGCCTCCTCCGACAAAGCCAGAGCCAAACCCACCCGATCGGGCGTGGACCACTCGGTGCTTGTGGTGGAGGACGAGGCCTCCCTAAGACGAGTGATGAAGAGAGTGCTCGAAGGTGCCGGCTATCAGGTTTATACCGCTGTAGACGGCGAGGAAGGCAAATGCAAGGTCGACCTGCTAGGAGATCGGCTGAGCGCCATCGTGACAGATGTCGTCATGCCCAAAATGGGAGGCTTCCAGCTCGCTGAGTACGTTAGAGGGTCCCACCCGGGGATCGCCATGATCTTTGTCACCGGCTACATGGACGATGCCGTCGATAGCATCGACCTCAAAGAAGCGAAATTGATCTGGAAGCCCTTTCAAAAAGACGAACTCCTCCAAGTCGTTGGAGACAGCGTGGGAACAGTCAAGACCTTCAGCCACAAGAAAGACATCCCAAAAAATCAGCAGAAGACAAAGTCTGACGCGCCCCCGGCCAAGTCCCAACCGGTACCGCAGCCCCCCCCTCTGCCGACACAGCCGGTCGAGGTGGCCGCGAACGGGTCGTGTTCACCGGACGGTCGTCAATGTCGCAACGGGCGACGCATACTCTTCATTGATGACGATGAAGCTCTCTGCAAAGCTGGCGTCAGAGCGCTGGAGCAAGATGGCATCGAGGTTGTCGTCAGCATGACCTTGGAGGACGCCAGAAGCTCTCTGTCCGGCGAGACGTTCGACACCATCGTCCTCGACATTCAGCTTCCCGACGGCAACGGTCTGGATCTCCTAGACGAGACCGGCACCACGCCCGTGATCGTCGTAACAGGTGCTCCGACTGGAGAGTCGGCCAAGAGAGCCGTGCAGGGGCGCGTCCTGGCTTTTCTGCCCAAACCGGTTGGTCCCGACGAGTTGCGAAGTCGTGTCCGTGGAGCGATCGATGAAGGCCGGATTTCCCAGATCAGAAGAAAACTACTGGCCTCTCGCTACGGAGGCAATGAATTCATCGATGATCTTCACGAAACCGAGAGGATCTTTGAGCGGGCGCTTTCCAGTCTGTGCATGGTGTACCAGCCTATCGTCAGGGCCGAGGACCATTCCGTTTATGGATACGAAGCTCTCCTTCGCTGCCACGAACCCAAACTGTCCTCGCCTCTGAAGTTCCTCGCCGTGGCCGAGATTCTCGACCGTGTAGAGGATGTCGGTCGCGCCGTGCGAGCATCGGTGGCCAGCACCATGCTCTGCCACACAGAGCAACTGGAAACAATCTTTATCAACCTTCACCCTTGCGAACTCAACGCTGGCCTCCTGGTCCATCACGAAGACGCGCTCCTACCCCTCGCGCCCCGTGTGGTCCTGGAGGTCACCGAGCGAGCCTCCCTGCAGTCTGGCCAGAGATTGACCAGTGAACTCAAGAAGCTGCGCGATCTCGGCTATCGAATCGCCGTCGACGATCTCGGTGAAGGATATGCTGGCCTTGCCAGTCTCGTCTCTGTGCGACCCGATATCGTGAAGATCGACATGTCACTGGTCCGCAACCTTCACCTGGCCCCCCTCCAGATAGACATAGTCGACGCCATCATCGACATGGCTCATCGAGCGGGCATTACCGTCGTTGGAGAAGGTGTCGAAATCAAAGAAGAGCGCGACATCTTGGTAGGGCTGGGCTGCGATCTTCTCCAGGGATACTTCGTAGGAGAACCAGCCGAGCCGTTCTCCACCATCAACCAAGAGTTATCAAAAAAGTAAAGTGAAATAGGAGGCCTTATGACTGAAATGAGTTCGAAGAGCGTTTTGTTGGTAGATGATGAACCCGTCATTAGGAAAATCGTGAAGAGAGCGATTTCCACTCTTGAACGACCAGTGGAGGTCTTCGAGGCAGAAGACGGCCTTGAAGCCCTTAAAATTCTAGGAGAACGTAGCATCGATCTCGTCCTTTTGGATGTCAAGATGCCGGGGATGGATGGCTTTGAGGTCCTCGATAGGATTCGCCAAACCGAAGAGACGAAGGACCAAAAAGTGATGATGCTTACCGGGGAGAATCAGGTCGGAGACATCTACAAAGGACGCGACCATGGAGCGACGAGCTACCTGACAAAGCCCTTTGACGTGGAAGATATTCTACTCGTTCTGGAGTCGCATCTTTCAGGCGAGTTTGATTTCGGAACGAAGATGATTCACGAGCATTAAGTTGGATCTAACCACCGCTAGGTTCTGTGATGTGGTCTCCTGCGGAGCGCGACTGAGAAGGGCGTCAGAAGGAGCCGAGTCTCTGGAAGAGGCCGCTCAGTCCCTATCAGAATATCTCTACGAATCCCTTCGCGACGAACAGACCGGGCAAAAGCAGGTCGTTTTGGCCAAGGTTTTCAAGACCCATCCCTACCAGGATCTGCCCGAACCTTTGCGCTTGGAGGCGCAAGACTCCATCACTGGCCTCCCCCTGCCGGAGCGGTTTGACTGCCTAACGCTCCTCGGTACAGCCGGTGTTGAGCCCGAGTGGAATTCCTGCTCAACCTCGCCCCATCGCAAGGTGATACCGCTCGTCGACGGGGCTCGGGTGGAGCAACTCCCTTTGCTGAAGGAGTTCATGGAGGGGCTCGGGTGGCGCCCTGGCGAGAGCCCTTGTCAGGACGGCGTCTGCGATGTCTTCCTGTTACCCGACGCGGTGACCCACCCGTCCGTATCTCAGCGAGACTCCTTTGTGATTCCCTATGGGGTGAAATCGATCATCGGCTTCGGTGGCGTACTCGATCACAACGAACTCTTTTGCGTCCTTTTGTTTAGCAACATCACGCTAGACAAGCGATTGGCTGACATGCTCGCTCCCTTAGGCATCAACGCCCAACTCGGGGCAAGACCTCTGCAAGGCAGGGTCTTTCGGGGGCAAGCCGCGCGGCCCGACGCCAGTCCCATCACTCCGGCCCAACTCTCGGAACTCCTCAGGATGTACGAGGAGAACATAGAGAGACAAGCCAGCGTCGAGCTTTCTCTTGCTGGCGCCTTACGAGTCATTCCAGACTCCTTTTTCCGATTCGCTCCAGACGGAACCATTCTCGACTACCGTGACGACGGCGTCTTGGGAGAGAGAGACCACCAACAGTCATTCCACGGGAGAAGAGTTCAGGACATCCTTCCTGCGAACTTGGCCCCAAGGTTCCTGAGCGCGATAGCCCAAGCCTCCGCTTCCAAGACCGTCGTGCCGCTGGTTTACCCGTTGGTTGTCGATGGCTCTACGCAGAATTTTGAGGCGCGCTTCAGCAGACTTCCCGCTGAACACCAGGTCATTGCCATAATCCGCAATGTTACCTCTCAACTCGATAGCGAGAACACGCTGCTTATGCTAGCACGTCGAGCCGAAGCCGTGTCCGAGATGCAGAACAGCCCGGCTAGAGAATCAGAGGAAGCGCTGACCGTTCGCTGCCTTGGTATCATCGAGCGATGTCTCCCGGCCCGCTCGGCCTCCTTTCGCTCAGTCGCTGCTAAGAGCAACAAGATGGAGCTCAGCAAACCAGACCTAGAGCCTGCCGATGAAGAAGCGCTCTCCAGCCAGGTCGTCGAGGAGACGATCGAAGACCTGGTCAGGCCCACTCGAAAGCTCACGGTCCACATTACAGAAAACAAGTCGGTCGCAGGCATCCTGGAGCTGATCGTGGACCAGCCTGGCCCCCGAAATCTGATCGAAGATGTTCGAATTCTAGCTGAGGAGCTGTGGCGAGTTGTCAAACAAAAACGCAGCTCTATTGAGCTTGCCAAGCTTGCCCAAGCCTTGGACCAGAGCCCTCTGAGCGTCGTGGTCACCAACACCAAAGCCCAGATAGAATACGTCAATTCGGCATTCGTTCAGTTGACCGGTTATCAGGCCAGCGAGGTCATCGGAAAAAACCCTAACGTCCTCAATTCTGGAGAGACACCGCTCGAGACCTATCGCGAGATGTGGAGTGCCATCAGTTCTGGAAAGACCTGGAAGGGCGAGTTCCACAACCGTCGTGTCGACGGTACCGTCTACCCCGAATTCGCCATAGTAGCTCCCTTGAAAGACCCGGGCGGCACGATCACTCACTACATCGCGGTCAAAGAGGACATCACTGAGAAAAAACGGTTGGAGAACGAACTCCACGAGCACAGGTTCGAGCTGGAGAATCTCGTCCAGATTCGGACGGCGGACCTGGCCCAGAAAACAATGGCCCTCGAATTGGCTGCCCGATTCGACCGATGCGAAAGCCACGTCCTCACAATTCTCACCGAGCGTGCCTC
>CAZVVF010000031.1:0-12466 GCA_964630575.1 uncultured Burkholderiales bacterium
GTCGGTATAGCGCAGTGAATTCTCCAAGAGGTTGGAGCAAAGCTGGCGCAGGCGTTCTCTATCACCTTCGACTCGGCAGGTTCCGCGCACCATGATCTCAACCTTGATGTTCAGCTGTGAGAAGCGTTCTCGAAAGGCTTCGGCCGACTCTGCTACAAGGCTTCCGACGTCGACTGGGACAAATCGGTAAGCGAGTCCTCCCACATCGGCCTTGGAGAGCTCGTTGAGTTCATTCACAAGGCTTGTGAGCCCCATGACTTCCCGGTGAAGCACAGCCAGAGACTGCTCATTGGCTTCGTGAACCCCGTCCTGCAAGGCTTCGATCTCAGCGCGCAGAACGGCCAGTGGGGTTCTGAGTTCATGCGAGGTATCGGCGACCCACTCGTTGCGCGATTCCTCAGCGGCTCGCAGAGTCTCGGCGAGTCGACCGAAACTGTGGGACAGGTCGCCCAATTCGTCGAGGCGTCCCGTTTCTGGTATTTGGAACTGGTAGTCGCCGTTGGCTAGGGCTCTGGCTCCCTCGAGGACGGAGTTGATGGGTCTGAGAAAATGTTTGGCGAAGGCTCTCGCTAAGACGACCGAGAGTCCGAGTATGATCAGGCTCACGACGACAACCGTTGTCATCTGGCTCTTGATGTAGGTCTTGGCAAACTGCTCTTCCAGGTAGCCATCCGGCGGTGATTGGAGAGTGAGGTAGCCGATCACA
Organism: uncultured Burkholderiales bacterium; assembly: GCA_964630575.1. Lineage (GTDB taxonomy): Bacteria > Vulcanimicrobiota > Xenobia > Xenobiales > JADMJV01 > JAEXNA01. The sequence continues at coordinate 707 of CAZVVF010000031.1, forward strand.
GCGCCATCTTTGGTCATGGTCAAGCTGCGTCTTTTATCCAGCCTACCGGCTTGACCGAGCACCCTTTTTCCATCTTTGTCAAAGAGTTGGATTCGGCTCTCCAAAGAGGTCGGCCCCAAGATCTTGGTGTCCGGGAAAAGGTTCTTTTCTTGACCCACGATGGCGTCCCACCCGCCCTCCATTTCGTAGACGAGTTCTAGGCTGCGCGCCCAGGGGGAGATTTTTTGCAGCTCGATATGGGTGAAAAGGTCGCGCAAGCCAGGTTTGATGACGACGTAAGTCATGACCACGCAGGCCAGGATTGAGAAGCTGGCGACCAGCGTTAGCAAGCCCGTGAGTTTCGTCTCGATCTTGATACTTTTCAAAGGTCCCGCTCCACTCTCTCAAAAGTGTATCCGGCAAATGTGGAGAGACTAAGGAGCTTTGTCTTCAGACTCCGACGCTCGCAGGAAACTGCCCCCTCTTCACGCTCTGAGCCATACGGGAGAGGCTCAGGGCGGTGGCCCAGGCGTCGCCCAAGGCTGTGTGCCGATGCTCATCAGGCATAGGGATGCCGAGCGAGGAGAACATGCGGTCGGCATTGGCTTTGCCAGGCGGGATAAGTCCGGTGGCCATGAAGAAGCGAAAGACGGTCACTGTGTCGAGCGACGTCTTGCTGAAGTCTTTTCGGGGTGAGACTCCCGCCATTTTGTAGAGGCGCTCCAGGAACCCGATGTCGAACTCGATATTGTGGCCGCAGGGCATGACCGGTTCTCGGCTGGGACCATAGTGCTGGTCGAGCGCGTAACGAATGGCTTCGACCGCTTCTTTGGGAGTGAGTCCTTCCGATTCCACTTTCTCCAGGTCGACGCGATTGATCTCCAGAGCCTTAGGCGTTGTTGAGATCTTGGGCTCTTTGACATAGAAGCTGAACAGAGGGCGGGGTTGTTGCTCTGGAGTCCAAGCGATACCCGCAATGGTGAGAAGGGAGTGGTCGCGGCAAGAGAGGCCGCCGGTTTCGGTATCGATGACTAAAATGGGATAACGCTCAAACATAGGAACGGCTTCCAAGAGCTGGCCAGATGACCTGTCGAACAATTGCTCGGTTGTCCTTGCGGAAGGATTGTAGCCATCGCAACGCAGAAACCATCAGCCCGTGCGTAAGCCAAGTCGAACACTCTTGCAACAAACCTTGAGGGAGGTCGAGAAATCGGTCTCAGGGGCTCTGTTCTTGTTGTTGCAGTGCGGTTCGACCGAAGCGAAGACATCGCTTCGAGCGGCTCTGACGGCTGCGGTTTGCTACGAACTGGAGCAACACGGCATTGTCTCGCGGTCGGATTTATCCAAGCAGCTGTCGCCGACTCAGCTGAGCGCCCTAGAAAAGCTCGAAGCGCGGCAGCCCAACGAGAGCTGCCCTGTTGAGTACCTGAGAGTGGCCAAGCTCTTGGCTCCTTTGGCCGGGGTGGACGTTTCGAGCGACCTGGAGCAGGTTCAGGCCCAACTCACCGCTCTGCTTCAGCTATCGTGTCGCTACGCAACGGCCAGGCTCCGCAACGAGCCGGAGCCGCCTTTGACGGATTGGGGGCGTCGCGATATAGAGTTTCGCGAGCGCTTGCAAAGTTTGGCCTCGGGGCCTAGCTTCCGAGTGAAGTTTGAAGAGGCCAGGTTTGAGGTCCTAGACGGCGACACGGTCAAGGGGGAGGCAGCCCTCGAGGTGCTGGGTTTGTACCGTCCTGAACAGCAATCTTACGAGGCCGGCTGGGGAGCTCGGAGCGTTCCAGCAAAGGCCCGACCTCTGCCCGTTTTGGGGTGTGCTAGTCAACTCTTTCGCATCGATGCCCTGCAGGCCCAATCCGAGGCTCAGCGCTGCGCCTCTCTGTCGAAGGCCCACTACCTTTTCGAATACACCAAAGGCGACAGTGTCTTCTTTCTCGGGTTGTCGGGGATCACCGAGGTCAAGGGCGCTTCCACATCGGCCTTTTCAGAAGACGATGTGAGACCCGAGGTCCTCGCTGTTTTGCGGGAGTTGGAGCAGTCCTTGTCCAGCAGAACCCCGGAGAGGCTCTGCGACCTCTTTCGCTCTCACTCTCAGGCTCTCTCGCGGCGCTTGAGCCTGTTTGAGGAGGGGTCAGGCCCTGCCCAAAAACTCGATAGGACCGCTCAAACCCTGGCCGATCTGGGCAAAGGGATCAAGACCCGCTCCTTTTTTGGCTCAGGACGCGATCAGCTCGGTCGCAGAGAGCGCAGCAAGTTGGCCACCGAGATCGAACAGCTTCGCTCTGTGTGGGCGATATAGAGCGATACAAAAAAAAATCCCCCGCACCGTAGTGCGAGGGTACAGAAGGCTTTCCAGAATTTAGGATTGCCAGCCCAGTCCGTAGGAGTCCAATCTTAGGACCGGGTGCGACCGACGGTATAGCGCCGAGGCGCTATCGGTCCGTATGTGGTCGCAGTTTCCAGGTAGAACTCAATTGCTTGAGTAGCAAATAACCTTTTTGATAGATACGACGCTTTTTTCAAGCGAGGGGAACACGGTGCTGGTGACCAGCACCGCGTTCGTGGCTTTTAGCCTTCTTTAGCCGGTACGATGACTTCAGAAGAGCCCATTGGAGAAGCGTTTCCTACGTTGTCGAGAACCTTCATTGCGAAGTAGAGCTTTTGCTCACTGTCTGAAGCTTCTACTGGGTAGCTCAGGGTCTCGAGTTCGCCCACTTCTTTAGCGGCTGAGGTCTCAACTTGGCTAGCGTTGGCAAAGCTGACTTGGTTGGCGGCAGCTTCGCCGTCGACGATGGGCTTGGTGGAGACGCGAACGTCGTAGCCGGAGGCCGTTCCACACCATCCGTCGTCACCGGTTGCGGTCCAGCCGAGAGTCACATTGTCGTGGCTTACGGACTTGGCGCCGAAGTCGTTGGGAAGCGCAGGGGCCAGCTGGTCGTTCTCGGCGGGCTGGATAGCGGCGCCAACGTTGAGGCGGGCACCGGTTACGACTTTACCGTCCAGGGAAGGGATTTTGTCAGCCGTACCGAGCAATCGCTCTTTCAGTTCGGCGTTGCTGATTCCAGGGTTGGCGTCAGCAACCAAGAGAGCGGCACCGGCGACGTGCGGGGTGGCCATCGAGGTTCCCGAGTAGGAAGCGTATCCGCCGCCGTTGACGGTGGACATAATGTTCACACCAGGGGCTCCGATGTCAACCGAGGTGGCACCGTAACAAGAGAATCTTGCGATTCCGTCGTTGTGGTCGGTCGCCGCGACAGCGATGTTGTTGTCCAGGTCGTAGCTGGAAGGGAAGTGAGGGCGCGCGTCGTTGTTGGTTCCAGAGTTTCCGGCAGCCATGATGTGGAGTGCAGGAGACTCTGCGAAGGCTTGTTTGATACCTTCGTTGGCGCGTCCGCCCCCCCAGCTGTTCGAGGTGATGCGAGCTCCCATTTTGGTGGAGTACTGGATACCCCTGATGATGGCAGCGGCGTTGGTGCTACCAGAGTCAGAGAAGATCTTAACTCCCATAATGTTGGCGTCGTGGTTGACTCCGACGACTCCCTCACCGTTGTTTCCTTGACCGGCGATGGTACCGGCGCAGTGGGTGCCGTGGCTGTGTCCGTCGAGCGGGTCTCCGGAGTTTGCGTAGGCGTTGTACCCGTGGATGTCGTCAACAACACCGTTGTTGTCGTTGTCGATGCCGTCTCCGGCGATCTCTCCTGGATTGGTCCAGACGTTGTCTTTAAGGTCGGGGTGATTGTAGTCGATACCGGTGTCGATGACAGCCAGCAGCGTACCGCCATCGGCTTGGTCGCGACCGGTGTGAATCTGCCACGCTTCAGGAGCGTTGATGTCAGCACCAGGGGTTCCGCCGGTTTGACCGGTGTTGTTCATTCCGTAGAGTTCACCGACTTTAGGGTCGTTGGTGATGGGCTGGCCGCTAGCAGGTTTGCTGTCGCCTTCGATGACTTCAGGGAGTCCGTAGGTGTTGTTCGGCTCGGCGAAGGCCACGCGCTCGTCTTTGGCCATAGCGGCCATCGCTTCGGCGACGGATACGCCGGCTGGAAGTTTAAGGTGGAGGAACTCACCCGCGTCGGACTTGTGAATGCCCTGAGGGGTGTCGAATTCGAAAAGTACTTTCGCGCCGAAGTCTTGGACTAAAGAACCGGCCTCTGAAGAAAGGGTGGTTCCAGGCTTCGTGCGGACAATCAGTTCGCCGGGCTCGTGCTCGCCTAGCGTTCCTTCAAGGGCTGCGGCCTCAGCGGTGGTAGCGGAGAGCAGCGCCTCGGCTTTGCTGGAGAGGGGAGAGTTGAAGGAGATACTAGCTTGGTCACCAGCGGGGGCAGCGCACGCGCAGTCACTCTTGGCGGCGGGGGATTCGGAAGCGACTTGTGGACGGCTCATCGCTTTTAAAGAACTTTGGGGTCTCAGTGAATTGATATTCATCTTTGTTTTATTCTCCTGGGTTTCTGTATTCTGTGTACCCATCATAAAAGACCCTGTTAGGGAATTCTTAACGACGTTGTTAACGGGCCGTCAAAGCGAATAAAGCTCTTAAAGAATCCTAAAAGAACGAGGGTAAACGGCTTGAAATCGAGCTTTGTAAGCCTCTGCCTTTCTCCGAACGGGCGCCTCTTACTCGATTCGGCGGGGTCTCGAGTCGAGAGATTCTTAACTTTGAAACGGTTTTTTCTGGGCCTTGAGTCGAGCGAATGGGGCTAGCCAGAGTGGCTGCGTTTGGGGCTCATAAAGGATGCTAAGCCCCAATATGGGAATGGGTTAGGCAGGTAAAGGAGCCGATTTGAAGTGAAGCAACTTCCGCTCTCCGGGAAAAGTTGGGCCCTAGTACTTATAGCCGCTCTCATCGTCATGTATGGTGCTATGACTGTGCTCAAGAAAGCCCGGAACTCGTCAGACGACCCTCCGCTCAACACCATGAGTCGAGGCACAGAGGGGTCGGATATCTCCCTGAATACGTTGGATGAAGAGCCCCCGCCAATGCCTCCGAGCGATAGCTTGGAGGTCGCTACGACGGGTGGGCTGCCCGACCCGAACTTCGATGTGCCCTCCGACCCGGTCGCAGACCTGCCACCGGTGGTCAAGGAGCAACCCCGGATGCCTGTTGTCTGGGTCACGGAAGAGGACGGCAAAGCTTACAGCCAACCGGGCTTCAATATGCCGGTCTTGCGGGACCTGGAACAGTGGGAAGAGCTCTTGATCGTGGAGACCAGCAAAGAGAACTGGGACCGTGTCCAAGACCTCAAAGGGCAGCAGTTTTGGGTTCAAAAGAAGATCGTAACCATCATTCGCCCCCAGAACCTCAGTCAGCCCAGTGTGGCTGAGCAAAAGGTGATGGATTTTTACACTCAAGTTGCACACAAAGAGCACAGCGACGCCTATGTTCATCTCTCTCCTGAATGGAAGAAAGAACTCTCCTTTGAGCGCTTCGTCGATGGCTATTCCAACACCGACTCCCTGCGGAGTGAGATCGTCAACGTCTTCGAGTTGGGCCAGGACCGGTATCAGGTCGATGTGGCCATGGAGGCCATCGAGGAGGGGAACTCCGTGGACTACCTCGGGATCTACACCGTGGAGAAGGTCGGGGGCAAGTGGTATCTGACGAGCGGGAGTCTCAACCGGCAGGCTGAGCGCCGTTAGCATCGCCTCTCCAAGAGGAGAGGCTTAGGCTCGCTCGAGGGCTGCTCTTTTTAGAAAGCGTCTGCGATAGGCGTGGCGCGCTGTAATCCCGACATCCTCAACCAACTGGCGGTTGATGACCGCGCCGACCGCGCCGCCTACGAAAGCCACGGTCTGCGCGGCTTTTCTCTGGATGAGGGTGGAGGTCAACTTGCGCGCTAAGAGTTGGACCGTTTTGGCTAGCATCGCCCGTTGAAGGTCCTCGGTGGTTCCGCTTTTTTCGGATATCTCGTCTTCCAGTCTGTCCAGTTCCATCAGAGCGCAGCGGCGCTCTCTGAGTTCCAAGTGGTGCCCCACGTTGACGACCTGAAGAAGGTAGCGACGCTCAATGGGCGTGTGAGCGGGGTGGCCCAGGCAGATGGCTATCTGGTGAACCGTTCGAAAGATCAGAAAGTAGAGACTAGGGATGTCGGCGATCAGGCCGGGGGCTCCGGCAACGCCTGTGACACCACCCTGAACGGCGGCATACTTTTTGGCTGTGTTGAGCTTGCCGACGGCTGTCTCGTCGAGCATCTTGTAGTCCAGGGAGAAGATTCTATCCCAGGGCTTGAGTTCGAGACCACCGCGGGCGCACAGCTCATCGACGAGCGCTGTCTCGGAAGAGCCCGCTTCGGCGCCTTCGGCGACTGTCGCCAACACTCCATGGATGGCGTTCGTCACGCCGGACTGCAATTTTTGGGGACTCGCCCTGAATAGGAAGTCGAGGGGACGTCCTATTTTTCCGAGAGTCTTCTGAAGCCGGCTATCCGGTCGCTGGAAAAAATCTTCACTCTCTTTGAGAGCCGTTTGTTCCGACGCCGTGAGGTGCCGAACCCAGTCTCTATCGGCCCGGGCCACGAAGGATCACTCCAGGTTTCCTTCGAGTACCGCCACTTCGCCGGTCGCATCCTTCTCGCCGTTGGGTCGGAGATAGAGAACAACTTTGTCCCACTCACCGCCGAAGGGTTCCTTGAGTCGGGTTTCAAACTTGAACTCTCCGTCTCCAAAGGAGCGCCTCGCCGGCTTTTCCGTCATGGCTTCTCGCTTATCACCACTGACCAGGTAAACCGCGTAGTAGGCTTTGGGCTCTAGGTGGTTCGCCCCTACGGCGAATTTGTCTGGTGTGATACGGACCCAGCCATAGACGCTCTCGTCATCGACGAGCGGCTTCATGGTCACGCGCACGGTGTCGTCCTCTGGCGGGCCTTTGCCCCCTCCGCCGCCGAGCGCTAAGGCAGCGACCGAGGCAAGAAGAATGAATATGACGGCGGATAGAGTCGTTATGCGTTTCATTGTTTGATTGATTCTCTCGAGTCCAGTGTGATTCTGTCCCCTTTGTCGCTCGTCACCAAGCGTCCTCTGCGCTGTCGACTAACTCCGAGGCGTCCTCGCGCATAGATTCTAACAGGCTCAGCAGATCTCCGCGAACTTCGACGAGTTCTACCCAACGTTCGTGGGCACCGCGGGCCATCTCTAGGGCCTCCAAGGCGAGAGTCTCCTCTTCTGTCTCGGCGTAGGTTCGTAGTTTTTCCGAGGCATCGCTAAAGGCGTGGATACCCATTTGCCCCTCTACGATGGTCTCTGGGTCGTCCTCGACTTCGAAGAGTCCCGGGTCTGCTGCCACTCCCTCGTACACGACCTGAAGTTTTTCATCGTATCGGTCGAGGTAATCCAAAAACTCTTCACAGGAGATGTCGCCGTTTTTGAAGTTCTCAACCAAAATACGAAGCTGGTGAAAAGGGCTATCGAGTCTTTCGTCTACAGTACGCACAAATTTCGTCCTCCAATTATACTGGCGTGCCGCCGCCTTCTCACTGTGGGATCGGATTCCTTCACCCCAAAAAAGGAAGCCTCTGCCAGAAGGATTCCTTAAGATTTGGTTCAAACGACCTGCGTAGCTCATTGGAGGAGCCTTTATTAGTCATGCTTGATATTTTATCTACAATTCTAGCCTACGGACCCGTGGGTGGCATCACCCCGGGTGTAGCCGTGAAGTGGACCGTTATCTGGACTATTGTCTTAGGAGTTCCGCTCTACGTCTCTCTCTATTTTCCCCAGTGGTTCCCCGTCGACGACGAGAAGCACTAGAGCCCTTTAGGGACTCATTCTATATCACCAGTGATCGAGGGCATTGACCATATAGCCATCGCTGTTCGTAGCATTGAAGAAGTGCTGCCCTTCTATCAGGGGTCCTTGGGGCTTCACCTCGAGGCCATCGAGGAGGTCCCCAGCCAGAAGGTTAGGGTTGCCCTTATGAAGGTCGGAACCTCTACCATCGAATTGCTGGAGCCAACGGCACCGGATAGCCCTATTTCGAGTTTTCTCGAGTCTCGCGGGCCGGGTCTTCATCACATAGCCCTGTCTACCACCAGTCTCCAAGAGCGATTGGATAAGTTAGACGGCGATGGGATACGGCTGATCGATTCTCAGGCTAAGCCGGGTGCCGATGGCAAGGAGATAGCCTTTCTCCATCCCAAGGCCACTGGTGGCGTTCTGTTTGAACTCTGCGCCCCAGGGAAATCGGGGGAGTCAGCGCTTGACTAGTCGAGAAGAATGGTTGGCGGCGGTGGGCGAGGACCAGCGTCGAGACCGATCGTACCCTTTGCTCGGTTCTGAACTCGATCCACGGGATTTGCAGGCCGAACCGACAGCATGGGTTCTCCGCGTTGTTTTGGCACAGGCCTACGACGGGGATAGGCGGCGCGCTTTGGACGATTCGATGGCAGAAGTGATCGAGGAGTCAGTGGTGGGGCCCGGTGTGGCCTTGGAGAGCTTCCTTGACGTCAGTGTGAACGAGGCTGAAGCTCGGGTCTGTGTGGATCTTGAGATCCTTCGGAACGTTGCCGAGATCGCCAGACTGAAGGCTGCCCACCCAGAGGTCGAGGCTTGGGTTCTGGTCTCTGCTGAAGATGGGGGCGACGACCCTGAAACGCTCGTGTCTGAAACCATCAGGCAGTTGACCGGGGTGTTGTCCGGCTGTGACGCTATCGAGATTCGGCAAGCCGATCAAGAGAGTTTCGAGTCTCTCTGGTCTCGACTGAGCGTGGGTCACTTGTTGGCCACCGAAGCGGAACTGGGAAGCTTGCCGAACCCTGTACAAGGGGCTGGCTTCTTTTCCGAGATTCTCAACGAATCTAGCTCCTAGGAGCTTTTTGCAGGCCTGATTTAGGAGAGTTCGCCGCTTCGTTTGCAGAGCGAAGAATTGCCTCTGGCGAGCCAAGAAGGCGCGAGTCCGATCATCGGGAATGCTCATGGTATGTCGCGTGAGCGCCGCAGGAATATCTATCTTATTCTCTTTTTGCTAGTCGGGGTTTCCCTCTCAGGGATTCTCTTTTGGTCGATCGATCAATGGAGCCGCAGCCGAGTGACCTCGCGCTATTCTCAAACAGCTATGTCATGGGGTCATCGAATTGGCCGAGAGATCGAAACGGATGTCTCGACCCTGTCCTCGCTGGGCGTGCTCTTGTCGGAACTGAAAACCGTGGACCGGTTGCTGCTGGTCTCGATCATGGACTCCATGGTGTCTGACGATACGATCTCAGGTGTCGGCTGGGCCCCGGAGGTCACCGAGAGGGGCCTGATTTCATTCCTCGATTCCTATCCTGAGTTTAGCTTTGAGGAACAAGCGTTTCGCGATCAGTTCGTGAGTGTCGATCGGATCTTTCCGGTGGCCTTGGTGAGCGGCAATTCCGATGCCCTGAAGCTCGGCTTGGAGCTGTCGCAGGATGAGCGATGGTCAGAGCCTCTGCAGAGTTCCTTGCAAAACGCTCGCCTTCACCCTCGGGAGTTCCTACAGGCAGGCGCTGATCGTGGTTTTGGGATTCTTCTTTTTCAACCTCTGGTGATCAACCTCGGGGAGGGGTTGGGCCTTTTGTTGGCCGAGATCGATTTTCGGGACATCATGGCGCGGACCGTGGATGAGTCCACCGGCCAACTCGGACTGCAACTCTACGATGCTTTCCCCCCCGAAAGCGATTCTCACATCCTCTATAGGCACCCGCAGGCCTTTGCCCTAAAGGATGTGTCTGACGCGACAGTCGTTTTTCCTCTCCAGGTTGGAGACACGCGCTGGGGGCTTGCCTTCTACCCACTGGAGCCGCCTCAGTCGTTCTCCTGGGAGGCCGCCCTGGCCGGAATTTTCGGACTGGTTCTGACGCTCTCGGTCGCGAGCTACGGTCGCACGCTGTTCGACAGAGCCAGTAGCAACGAGTTGCTGGTCGAGGAGAGTATCAAGGCTCTCAAGAGCAAAGACGAAGACTACAGAGTGTCGATGGGCAAGCTGCACAAAGCCGAGGAGCGATACAGCGATCTCTTTGAAAAGAGTCAGGCTCTCATCTGGACTCAAGAGCTGGATGGGAAGATTCGTTCCCTGAATCCAGCGGCGGCTGATTCCTTGGGATATCGACCCCAGGAGATGCGGGGCCGATCGCTCCAGGACTTTGTTTTGCCCACCGAGCGGCACAATTTTGGCAACTATCTCGACCGTTGCAAGAACTCGGATTCGACTCGCGGCTTGCTGAAGCTGTACACGAAGAATGGTGCCACCCGTTTCTGGATGTATCAAACCAGCTTGTCGAAGGAGGAGAAGGACGTCTCGGTGCGGTGCCACGCTCTCGATGTCACCGAGAGTCAGCAGGCCGAGCGCGAATTGGAGCGTCTCAGTCGCCGCAATGAACTGATCTTGGAATCTGTCGGTGAGGGCATTTACGGGATAAACCTGGCCGGGGAGTGCACCTTCGTCAATCCTGCGGCGCTCGCTTTTACGGGCCATTCTCGCCAAGAGTTGATGAGCGCGGCGCGCACCATGCACGAGATTCTTCAGCCTCGTAAGCCGGATGGTTCCGAGTACCTGTGGGAGGAGAGCGCGAGCTACGGAACCTTGACCGATGGGGAGATCCGGCGGGTCGCGGGGGAAGAGATGGTGCGCAAGGACGGTACGAACTTCCCAGTGGACTATGTGGTCACCCCCATCGTTGAGGACGACGATAGGATTCTCGGCGCCGTGGTTACCTTCCAAGATGTTACGGAGCGGCGGGCTGTTGAGCAGATGAAGAACGAGTTCATCTCGATCGTCAGTCACGAGTTGAGGACTCCTCTGACTTCCATTCGCGGCTCTCTAGGGCTTTTGGCGAGTGGTCTCTTGCAAAAGTTCCCAGAGAAGGCCGACAAGATGCTCAAGATCGCTGTGGAAAACACCGACCGCTTGGTGCGTCTGATCAACGATATCTTGGATATCGAGAGGCTGGAGTCTGGAAAGGTCACCATCGAGCAGACCGAACTCGACCTGGGTGGTCTGATGAAAGGAGCCGCCGACACGATGACGGCCATGGCTTCTGAAAACAAGGTGAAGCTGAAGGTTGAACCCCTGTCGATTTCGGTGTGGGCTGACTCCGATCGGATTCTGCAGGTCCTGACCAACCTTCTTTCCAACGCGATCAAGTTTTCTGACCAGGGTAAGAAGATTCGCCTCTACGCGACTCCGCTCAAGGGCAAAGACGACGGTTGGGTGCGCGTGACGGTTAAGGATTCAGGTCGCGGCATTCCGGAGGAAAAGCTGAGCAAGATCTTCGAGCGCTTCGGTCAAGTCGACGCCTCTGACTCGCGCGAAAAGGGAGGCACCGGTCTTGGCTTGCCGATCTGTAGGACCATCATTGAGCAACACGGTGGTCGGCTCTGGGTCGAGAGCGACTTGGGCAAGGGCAGTCGCTTCCACTTTACTCTTTCAACCCAGCCGCCAGAGCTCCCAGAGCCGGAGTAGGCGGACTCGGGACTCAGACCGTTTCGGGAGGATCGCTCGCTTCTTGTGAGTCCAGCATGGAGTCTACCAGCGTGGAGAGCGTGGAGAGTCGATAAGGCTTTTTGAGGAAAGCGGTTCGTTCGTGAGACAAGAGCTTTTGGATGGATTCGTTTTTGGCGTAGCCGGTGGAGATGACGATCCCGATCGTTTCGTGGATCTCTCGAATTTTGGTAATGGCAGTCAGGGCGTCTAGGCCCGGCATCATCATGTCCATAACAACGAGGTCGAAGGGTGGTTGCTTTTGGGCAAAGGTGTCGATAGCTTCTTCTCTGCTCTTGGAGCAGACAACACTGTAGCCGAGTCTCTCTAGCATGCGCGAGAGGACTTCGAGG
>CAZVVF010000032.1:0-12424 GCA_964630575.1 uncultured Burkholderiales bacterium
GGCAGCCTCGGAGTCTGTGCTATCGACCTCTCTGGCTTGTTGGAATCTCTCTAAGGCCTCCTTGTCGCGCCCGGCTGCGGCAAAGGCACGTCCGCAAAAGATGAGCAGATAGATAAGAGTTCGAGGCTCCAGCGATTCTCTGTCGAGCATCTCGGACCAAGTGTCTGCGGCGAGGTTGAAGTTCTGTTCCCGAAAGGCCAGCATCCCCTTCATATAGTGAGACTCGAGCGGGTCGCTGACGTTCTGTAGGTGATGACGGGCCAGCGGGTATTGATGGCGCAGCATAGCAGCAGAGACCTTGTCGATGGGTTGCACTCGATAGCCGCTCTCGAGAGACGCGGCCCGCTCTAGGTCTCCCGATAGGGCAGCCGCGGCGGCCTGTACCCAAATGGGCTGCTCTCGGCTCCACTCAGGCTGCTCTTTGACCAGAGTGGGTTGCAGGGATTGGAACTTCTCCAACAGGTCTTGGGCCAGGGCAGGTTCGCTCAGGGCCAGGACCGTCAAGGGGCCAAGATATCGGTGACGCACCGGTGTGTAGCCGCCCTGAACGGAGTAGGCCACGGTGAGAGCCGTGGGCCGAAAATGCTGCAGGTGTGCGCTCAAGGCAAGGGGATCTTGCCACACGTCGTCTCGGGGACTGAGGTAGTAGTCCACGTCGATGTCGAGGACCATGGGTCCCTCGATGGTTGGGAGATTGTGCGAGTAGCAGATGGTGAACGGCTTACCCAGCAGCCTTCCGCGAACTCTCCCCTCGACGAGTTCCAGACTCATATAGTCTTCCACCTCTAGATGGAGCCAGTTCTGCAACTCTTGGCGCGACCAACTGAGCAGGTCTTCGCCCCCTGGAAGATGGCCTGGGATGACCCAGATCAATTCCGAGACGAGGCCCTCCCGCATGGCGGGATACAGGTAGTTGCCACAGTTGATCTCGGGTGATTCGGCGACTTCGCAACTGGGTGTTTTGAGGTCGCTGACATCGAGATGGGCATCCACGTGAACGCAGACCTGTTGGCTTAGGTTCAGGCTTTTCCAGAAGAAGTAGGCATCCCGGTGGTCCTCCATGAGTTTGTTGGGCACGTCCGAGCCCAAGGGGTGCAAAGATAAAGAGCCCCCCGAACCACGATTGTGGTCGAGAGACTCTCCCGTAAGATTGCCATCACTGGCGTCACTCAAATGTCTGATGTCAGGCTCTCAGTGATGCTAGGCGAATTGACAATGGCAAGGGGTGCACTGGTACGGTGGTGGTGGTGGCGGTGGTGGACAGTGATGCTGGTGATTGTGCCGATGATGGCGGTGACGGCGACGGTGCGGTCCCATTTGGGGTTGTCCGAAACCAGGGTGATTCAGGGACGGCTCTCCGAAACTGAAACCAGGGTGATTGAGGGACGGTTGCCCAAAGCTGGGTTGCCCGAAGGGCGAGCTTCCGAATGGGGAGCCAAAGGGAGAGCCAAACGGGGAGGCGTAAGGAGACCCGCCGAAGGGTGAACCGCCGAATTGGGGGGAGCCGTACATTGGGGGATAAAGGCCGCCGACTTGACCGCCGAGTTGGGCATTGTAGGGACCGAACTGAGACATGTTCTGTCCGTAGTTCAGATTTTGTTGTTGTGGTTGCCCGTTTATTCCGAAGAGATTTCCGACGCCTTGCTCGGCGGCACCGAAAATTTTGGACCCAAATTTAGCGAGCATAGGACCGGCGATCGCTCCACCGATTCCAAAGGCTCCAAAGCCAGCGACGCCTGCGACAGCCCCTACGATGGGATCGCCTAAAACATCTTTAACAGCACCGAGTCCGCCTTTTAAGACGTGGCCCGTGCCTTGAACAACTCCGCCGACTACGCTTCCAACAGCCTTGCCAAGCTTGCCTTGGGCCAGGTAGCCCACACCTCTGACAACACCGCCAACGGCGCTTCCTATTCCTCGGACGACTCCGCCGACCGCGCGGCGTATGCCACGTACTACTCCACCCATGTGTGGGACCTCCTGATATATAAACCTTAGACCATCTCTCGGCCTTCTCCATAGCTTACCGCAATATCGGTGTTAGACAAGGGGGAACGGAATTTTTTTGGGAGATTTGTCGAATCGTATACATCTGGCTCTACGCGTCGGTGCCTTCCAGGTCGGAGACCAGCTCCGCTAGAGAGATGCGGTCTTTGATACTGAGGAGTTCCCAGATGTAGTGGTCGAGTTCATCGCAACCTCGAGCGCACCAGCGGGTGTCGCTACCGGAGGCAAAGTTGTAGACCTCGGTGTAGGGCAAGGCCAGGTCCGGTTCAGGGTCCAAGGGGGACGCGTAGGGCGACCCTGGCGTCATTAATCTTTCAAGCGCGTCTAACAACTGTGTTACGTCTATTTCTTCACATTCTACGGTGGACATTTAATCAATCTCCCATTTGATAGTATGTCAAAGCCCATGAGTGTGGGTCGGTATTGTGTAGAGATTTGATGCAGAGTGGATGCGAAAAAGCCCCGGTAGGTCCCTACCGGGGCTTTTTCTAGGTTTTGCGACGGTGACTCAGCCCTATGTGAGGAGCTTCTTGTAACAGAAGATGGCTAAGCCCCATACGCCTGCGAGACTGCCGATCATAAAGATCCAACCGAACGTTTCCATATCAGTACCTAATCCAATCCTGCCGGACCTGAGTCGGAACTCGGTCCAGGTTCGTCGATGCCTTCTAAGCCAATGCCGTGCTTTTCCAGTCGTTTTTCACCCAGATACACAATACCACAGAGAGCGACGATACAGGCTATAACGAGACCGATAGCGAGCTTAGCTGCAAAGAAGCTCTCAGCCATCTCAGGGGTGACATTCTGGACCTTGAAGCCCAGCTTGACCAGCCAGTTTCCGGCGTTGAGTTCGCCGCTCGCGCTGGTGAAAGTCAGGATGTTGTCATAGCAGAACTTCCCGAAGAGAATCAGCAGAAACAGTGGTGAAACAACAGCTAGTATCGGTTTATAGATAGACGGGATCTTCATCAAAGCACCTTGGTGGGCTTCGTCGAGTCCCTTCTGCACACCGAAGATGTAGCTAAAGATACAAAGTTGAATCATAGCCAGTATGTAGATGCCGAGAGTTCCCACCCAGGAGTCCACAGTGTCCAAGAAGATCAAGTCTTTGGAGAAGTACATGGTCATGAACGAGCCGACGAGACAAAAGACTACCAGAATGGAAGTTCCCACGGCTCGTCCCTTGCCCAGGGACTCTTCAAAGAAAGCTAAGGCCGGTTGATACATAGAGATAGAAGAGGTGATGGCGGCTAGGAACAGCATGAAGAACCAAACCGCTCCGATCAGGCGCCCCAACGGACCCATCTGGGCAAAGACCACGGGAAACACGTTGAACCCGAGCCCAAAAGTGCTTCCAGCCACGGCAATGGCTTGGCTGGCCCCTAGGAAGATGAAGGCTGAGGTGAGGGTTATCATCCCACCGAAGCTCAC
Organism: uncultured Burkholderiales bacterium; assembly: GCA_964630575.1. GTDB lineage: Bacteria > Vulcanimicrobiota > Xenobia > Xenobiales > JADMJV01 > JAEXNA01. The sequence goes on from CAZVVF010000032.1 coordinate 3,439, forward strand.
TTCGAAGACCTCGTTGGTGGCCGCGGCGGTCGCCCCTGATAGCACGACATCGCTGTCTTTTTTCATGTAGGACGCGTAGTTGATGATCACTCCGAATCCCACCGAGAGGGAGAAGAAAATCTGTCCGGCGGCGGCTATCCAAGTTTGGGATTTCGCTAGGGCACCAAAGTCCGGATTCCACATAAAACCGAGGCCCCCGAGCACGTTCTGTTCGGGGAAGTCCGGGTTGGGAGTGCCCAGAGTCAAAACTCGTATGAGTACCAGGATAGCGCAGACTGCCATGGTGGGCATCGCTATCTGGCAGAACTTCTCAATTCCGCCTGAGATTCCGCGGAACACAAGCGTGATGTTGATGGCAAACACGATGGCCCAGAGTACAAAGGTCCGAATCTCGCCACCAGCGTGGAGTCCATTCGTCTTGATTCCCACGGTCTCGCCAAATATTCGTCCCGCTTGTTCGGTTTGGGCCGGTATATCACCGATCAAGTTGATATCCCCAGTGACATACATGAGCGCATAGTCGAGACACCACGCTTCGATGTAGGTGTAGTAAAAAGACACGGCCATGGGGATGAGAACACCCAGCACACCGATGTATCGAAACATGCGACTCTTACCCACGGCACCCAAGATATAGGGAGCGCTGTGAAAGCCTCGCTTGCCGCCGTAGCGACCCATTGTCCACTCGGCCCAACCGATGGGAATCCCCACCAGAAGCAGCGCGATAAAATACGGAACCATAAAGGCTCCGCCCCCATTTTGGGCGGCTTGCCCTGGAAACCTCAAGAAGTTCCCTAACCCCACGGCCGAACCGGCCACAGCGAGGATCACACCAACTTTGGTGCCCCACTGTTGAGATTGACCCTGATTGGGATTCATCTCCGGTTCGGTACCTCCAGCATCTACTGACATATCATAACCTCAAACACATCCTTAATTAAAAGATCGATTTCATGCGGTAACGCCCACTTTGAGACCGCCACACCATCCCCCTTTAGCCCTGACACAACAAAAGAGGGACCCTTTGGGAGTCCCTCTTTTGTTTGGGTTTGGACCTACTTGTCGGTCAGAAGAGCAACGTTGTCCACGCTCAGACCGCCTGTGGAGCGACCACTGCGAGCTTGTACGTTGAAGCGCACTTGTACGGATTGTCCGTCGTAGGCCGACAGGTCAAGCCCAGACTCTGCCCAGTCTTGGTTGCGCTCAAGTCGCGATACGGTGGTCCAGTTCTCGCCACCGTCGCTGGAGACATCAACACTGGCTCTCTCGCCCCAGCCCATAGCACTCTTGGATTCGAACTTCAAGAATGCGCCGGTTTTGTCGCTGAGGTCGATGGTGGGAGAGGTGAGGGCTGAAGGTCCGCTGGTGGAATCTGAGGCCGAGGAGAATACGGCACCTCGTCCTTCGACTTCAACTTTTTGGAAATCTCCGGTCGCGCCAAACTGAACGCTCTGTCCTTCGAAGTCTTCCGATATCGCTACGTCGGCAGCGGGAATGGTAACGGTTGTGGTTCTGATTTCGGAGCGGTTAGCGGCGTTGTCGATGGACTGCATTCCAAAGTGAACGGTTCGCTCATTTTGGCTCGGCAGAACGTCGTACTTGAAGGTGGCGAGGTCGCCCACTTCAGCGGCACCACCGAGTCCGATGGTCTGAGGCTTGGCATCCTGAGCGCTGAAGGGCTTGTCGCTGACCAAGATTTCAACGCCTTGAGCGGCACCGTTGGCCCAGTTGTCGTCTCCCACAGAGGTCCAGCTCAGTTCAGCGCCACGGCTGCTGACGTGAGAGGCTCCAAAGTCGTTGGGCGATCCCGGTGCGATGTTGTCGTTCTCGACAGAAGCGGCGAAGTTCACTCGTCCGTCGGATACCGAGATGTCTTTCAGGGCGTCGATTTTGTCGGAGCCGTGAATCAATCTGGCTTTGACTTCTTCGTTGGTGGCGTCTGGGTAGGCCGACATGATGAGTCCGGCTCCACCAGAGACGTGCGGCGTGGCCATCGAGGTACCACTCTTGTTTCCGTAGCTTCCTTTGGAGATGGGAACCGTGGACCAGATGTTTCGTCCAGGAGCGGCGACATCCACTTTGGTAGCACCCCACTGGGAGAAGCTAGCTCTCTCATCGTTGTGATTGGTAGCGGCTACGGCAACGATGTTGTCCAAGTTGTAGTTGGAGGGGAAGTTGTCCCGCTTGTCGTTGTCGTAGTTGGAGTTACCAGCGGCGATGATGTGCAGGGCATCGTTTGAAGCGAAGGCGTCGCGGATCGCTTCGGAACGTCCGCCGCCACCCCAACTGTTGGAGGTGATGTCGGCACCCATTCGGGTCGTGTAGTTGATCCCTTTCACGATGTCGGCAGCGGTTGTGCTTCCGGAGTCACCAAAGATTTTGACGGCCATCAGGCGAGCGTTTTGCATAACACCGGTGACGCCTTCGCCGTTGTTACCAACAGCGGCGATGGTTCCAGCGCAGTGCGTTCCGTGGGAGTGCCCGTCCATAGGGTCACCGGAGTTGGCTCCGGGGTAGTAGCCGTGAATGTCATCGACCACGCCGTTGTTGTCGTTATCGATGTTGTCACCGGGGATCTCACCGGGGTTGGTCCAGATGTTGGCGCGCAAGTCGGGGTGATTGTAGTCGATTCCGGTGTCGATGATAGCGATCAGAGGACCGTTGTCCGAACCGTCGCCGGTGGTGACTTTCCAGGCGTCAACGGCCGAGACGTCAGCGCCAACTTTACCACCGGTTTGACCGGTGTTGTTGAGGCCCCAAAGCTTGGGGTCGAGGTCGTTAGGCTCGTCGGCGGCACCAGACTCTTGGCTACCGCTCTGTTGGGCTGGGGTGGATTCGACTTCGTCGAGGGTGATAATTTCGTTGGGCTCAGCGTAGGCGACTCGTCCGTCTTGCTTCATCGCTGCAACAGCTTCGAAGACGTCGATTCCAGCTGGCAACTTCAGGCGCAGCATGTCTCCGCCGATGCTCTTGAAGACGCTTTCAGGGAGGTCAAATTTTTCAATGAGTTTGGCGCCGTATTCTCCAGCGAAGTCGCTCATCAATCCGTCTTGCATTCCACCGTCGAGCTTCACGATGAGTTCGCCGGGAACATAGTTCGCGTCGGCGTATTTGCTGGCGGCTTCGGCAACTGCGGCACCGCTCACGTTGGCGATACGGGGAGGGACTGAACTCAGTGACGCGCTCTCTGCAGGTGCTGCGGAAACGGCTTGGGGGGCTGCAGCCTCTTTTTGAGGGGCAGCTTTTTTAATAGTTTGGGTACCTGGAAGGGAACGGTTCGGATTGATTTTCATTTTGGACTCTCTTTCGTATCTCAGGAATTATTATTCTCTTATGCAGTCAGTTTATAGAAGCGGTCGCCTCGACATGAAAAAAGCATGTTAACGCTCCGTCACGCTTAAAAAAGTGTGAAAACTCAGGAGGAATCACTCTGTAGGTAGGTTCTTGGCTATGGTCGTGGTCTGCCTCTTGTGGAGGAAGGGCCAGGGAAACGACTGGGGGTTTCTCCATGGGGGTGTCAAAAAAGAGGGGCGGCAAGGATCGTTGAGGCATAAATGGTTGTCATGGCAGAGGACCGCATCGAAGATTTCCTTGAAGCGTCAGCCTCCCTGGGACACAGGGTGGCCAACGATGCCTCGTTTACCTTGGCTCAGGAAAAGGTCTGGAGTCGACTGCAACAGCTCTTGCCCAAGCGAGAGTATTGGTTGCTCAAGATCGTGCAAGCAGCCGTCGGCTGGGGAGCCGATAGGATGGATGTGGAGGCCAACGAGGAGCGATTCGAAGTGACCTTCACTCTGCCCGAGGCGGCGCCCGACCCGTCGGCCTTTTGGTCGCTCGATTCAACCTCTGGTCCCTATCACGCTCTACGGGTTGCCGTGGCGACGGTCTGCGGCGAGCCGAGCGAGGCCACTCTCCGCCTGGATTGGAAGGTCGGCCAGAATTCCGTTCGTTACCAGTGGAGCGACCGAGACTTCTGTAGTGAGGACCTACCGCCTCAACCGGATCTTGGGAACAGTCTCACTTTGAGCATCCTGGCCCAGGAGACGTCCTGGTTGGGAAGACTGTTTCGAGGAGACCTGTTTCACGCGGAATGGCAGGCTCTCAAGGATCGGCTTTTCAGACCAGACCTGGATGTCTTTGTCAACGGAGCGCTGCTGTCGCTCAAGGAGCAGAACGCCCATCTCTATCGACCGATACTGGCTGAGGGGGGCCACGAGGGGTCTTTTGTCGTCTACCGTTTTCACCGCTCTCTCGTTCTACCTCGCTATATGGACTGGGCGAAGAGTTCGCGATACAAAGAGCGTCGCGGCGACTATGGCTCTCGGCCCATGCCGGTCACTGCGACCACCGTTCATTGGGTGCTGGATGGGATCGTGGTCGACCGCTGGAGTCTGGATTCCGCCGAGACGGCGGTCGCAGCCGAGGTCTATCTTGCGGCCGAGGGTCTGGAACTCGACCTGAGCGGCTTTGCAGTCGCCGAGAGTGAGGAGGCCGACCGGAGAATCGCCGAGACACATCTTCTGCAGCGCACCCTTCTCGATGGAGTCGGCGAGGATCTGCCCGAGAAACTCGAGCACCCGGCCCATCGCCAGAAGGTCAAAGGGAGCGTTTGGGGCGCCGATCTGCTGGTGGGTATCGTGATCCCTCCCTATCTCATGCTGGGGTTGTTAGACGCCATAAGGTTGCGAAAGCTCACCAGGAAATACCTCGAGGCTGACTTGGCCCTCTGCCGAGAGCACATTCGGCTCCGCCAACATAGGCTCTAGCGAGAGTCCAGCGCCGTGCTGAGACTAGGCCCTCGATCCCGATGGGGATTGGAGGTCGTCCAACCGGGTGTTGACCTGTTTGATCATGGCCAGGAGAAGTCGGACCTCCCAGTTTTCCATCCCGCTGCGTTGAACGAGTCTGTCGAGTTTCACCATTTCCGCCCCCAAGCTCGAGGCCTCTCGGGGGAATCCAACGCGCTCGAGCGTTCGCTCGCTCTTGCGCAGAAGATCTTGCAACCTCTCCAGGGGAGCGGCCTCTTCGTGAATGCTCTTGGGCTCTGGCTTGTCGGCCTTGGCCGTGGGTCTCGCGAGCACCTCGTAGAGCGTGACCGTCACCGCGTGGGCCAAGTTCAGACTGCCGCTCTCGGCTAGGACCGGAATCTCTGCTGAGAAGTGACAGAGGTCGAGGTGCGCCCTCGAAAGACCGCTCTTTTCATTGCCAAAGACATAGGCGACCTGGGCTCCATCGACCATAGCGGGGAGAATGGAGTCCTGCAGACTGACCAGATTAAAATGACGATGGCGATAACGACCGACCCTGCGTGAGAGAGCGACGGCGATGTCAACATCGAGAAGAGCTGCGGCCAGATCGGGGAAGACCTCAATGTTCTCCAAGAGTTGAGCGCCGGAGCAGGCCCATTTCTTGCTCTCTTCATTGACCTTGCAGCGCGGGGCGACCAGGCGAAACTCGGTGAGTCCAAAGGCTGCCGCCGTTCGGGCTGTGGAGCCAATATTGGCCGAGCCCATCGTCTCTACCAGTATGAGGATGGGTTTGGCTGGGGGCTTCTCTGAGGGGCTCTTCATAGCGGGTGCTTCTCTGGTTCTTGAGTTCAGACCCCCAAGGAGGGCGCATCGCAATCTTGAACGGATGAGCAAGATGAGCAGGATGTATCAGATATTTCAGAGCAATCTCGAGGAAGGGGAAGACCTGGGATTGGAGCCTTCCCCGTGGGTGATAGGGGGAGATGTCAGAATACCGCTCGAGCACTGGGATGCGCTGCAAGACCTCGCCCAGGATCGCGGTTTTGTGGACCCTGAGCTGTGGATGAAGATGAGCGACCTCGATGAGGTGACCTGCGAGATTGAGGAGTTGGAAGAGTTTGAGTTCGGGCTCATGGAACTCCAGAAAATGCTTCGAGCTGATATGATGATGATGCTGCAGCGCACCAGCCACTGCCCAGAGCCTTTGCCCGGTTGGGAGCACGCTCGCATGATCGATGCCGTTTTGAGGGTCTTTGAACTCTCGGATACGGAGACTCAGAGTTATATTGATTGAGCGCGAGTTGGCTTCGTGAATCTCACTAACGCAGCGGAACGCTATGAGAAGGCTGGTGAGCGCCAGGTGCAGACGGACGTCCTCATGGAGGCGGCTCGAGGTTGGTCGGAGTCCCCCGACAAGAATGCCTCGTGGGTTCGCGCCTGTGTGAGCGAAGGCCGTCACAGTATGTTCCTGTGCGATATGGTTTCGGTTCTTCATCGACCGGAGCCAAAGCTCAGGGACTTCTGTTTGGAGTCGGCTTTAGAGACCTTGGAGCAGACTCACTGGTGCGATCTGCACACCTATCTCGTTCTCCACGCGGCCCGGCTCCTCACCACAAATTTCGATTTTTGGGAGGAGCTGATGAGGCGAGGGGTCAGCGACTCTCCGGCTCGCTTTCGAGTGGTGGCCAACCTTCTTGAGTGCGAGGACCGATGGGGCTTCAATCCGCCTGTGGACACACGATTGCGTTGGAATGGATCGCTCCAGAATACTTTATTGCAGACCGGCGATGTCGACTGGGAGATCGCCTTGTCCGAGTTTTTGGTGGTGGATGGAAAGACCTCAGAGGCCGTTGTGGAGAAACTCGAGCGTCACTCTCACTCCAGGGTTAGGGCGCTCACCGGATCATGTCGCTCCATGCCCGAACATCTCTGGCCGTGGTGGTACAACCACCTCTATGGTCGTGGAACGACGCTCGCCGGTGTGGACTTGGACACCGAGGCTTTGCGATTGAGTGCCGAGGATATGGAATGGGCTTTGGAGGCGATGGGTCACCCGAGGTTGCGGCTTTTTGTCACCTTCTTGTTGCAGACAGCCCACGGTCTTCATCTCTCCACGGACTCGCTGGCGGTTTTCCGGTCCGCCTATAGGAAGGCGCGCGTTCACGGCGCGTGGTGTTTCTTCGGCAATCGCGTGGGGAATTGGAATGGGGCCGCTTGGGCGAGCTTTCTTGCCGAGAGGTTTCCGGCTCATCAGGTAACCCCTATCTTTATGGAGAGGCCAACAGGTTGGCACGACATGAACCTTCTGGAATCTCACTGCTGGTGCGAGCCCGATTTTGGCCCCGCCGAACGGTATCGCGAACTGTTGGCTCTTCTGGGGGCTCGGGGACTCGCTCTCTATAGGGTTGATGGGCTGGAAGTCGTTTGGTCGGGGTTTGTAGGGGAGCCCTGGGTCGGTCCCCCTAAGAATGAATGGAAGCTTCTGACCGAAGATGGGATGGGCACGTCGTGGCTCTGTGCCAGCAAAGACCTGGCAACCGAGGCGGGGGAGGATTCTGGCAGGGCTAGGCGCGCGGCGATTGCCCATCTTCGTATTCCTGGCCCTGACGCGCGCGGAATCTTTCTCTATCGCTGGATGCGGCCTGACCGCTCCGGCAAGCGCTGCGGTCTGTTTTCACAAGAGTCCTGGGCGCAGGCACTGGAATATCGAAATCTCGTTTGGGGAGCCGTGGAAAACTAATGTCAGAATCTCGAGCCCTTCGTTCTATAGGGCTGCACCGTCGGGAGCTTCGCGCTTGGGCGATGTATGATTGGGCCAACTCGGCCTTTTTGTGTACCATCATCACAGCCGTCTACCCGATCTATTTTACCCAGGTTGCAGCCGGAGACCTGGAGCCTGCCGTGGCCACAGCACGCTACGCTGCGGCCACCACCCTGGCCCTGGCCATCATCGCGCTGTTGTCTCCGTTTTTGGGGGCCTTGGCCGATTACTACGCCATTCGCAAACGCTGTTTGGGCTTCTTCCTTGTGTTGGGTGTGGTTTCCACCGCGGGGCTCGGTTTGGTCGGGCGCGGGGACTGGGTTCTGGGCTCGGTTCTCTTTATTCTGGCCAACATCGGGGCTTCTGGAAGCTTTGTTTTCTATGATTCTCTGCTCCCTCATATCGCCAGCAGTGAAGAGATCGACAAGGTGTCGACGGCCGGCTACGCTCTGGGTTATCTCGGTGGCGGAATTCTCTTGGCCGTGAACCTTCTCTGGATCACCAAGCCCGACTGGTTTGGTCTTGGGGATCCGGAAACGGCTATGCGAGTGTCCTTTGTAAGCGTGGCGGTGTGGTGGGGGATTTTCTCTATTCCCCTTTTGCTAAGGGTTCCAGAGCCTCCCGGAGTCGAGCAGCAGAGCGGGAATCCGATGACCGTGGCGGCAACGCGTTTGTTTGCGACCTTTCGGGCCTTGAAACACTATCGACACGCCTTGCTGATGCTGATCGCCTTTCTTATCTACAACGATGGGATCGGTACCATCATACGGATGACCAGTAGCTACGGGACGGAGATCGGGCTACCGCGATCGGCCCTGGTGGGGGCCATTCTGGCCGTTCAGTTTTTGGGCATACCCTTCACCTTCGCCTTTGGTGCTCTCGCTGCCAGAATTGGGCCCAAGCGCTCGATATTGGTAGCCTTGGTGATCTACTCGGGAGTGGCCGTGGTGGCCTATCGCATGACAACGGTGAGAGAGTTTCTCGTGCTAGCTCTGCTGGTGGCTGTCGCCCAAGGTGGGTGTCAGGCTTTGTCTCGGTCCCTCTTTGCCTCTCTGGTTCCCGAGCACAAGACAACGGAGTTTTTCGGTTTCTTCGCCGTCGCGGAAAAATTCGCAGGCGTGGCCGGATCAGCGGTCTTTGCAGGGCTTGTGGCCACCACCGGCTCCGGGCGTCAGGCCGTTCTGTCCATCGTCTTTTTCTTTCTGATCGGCGGCCTCTTGCTGAGCTTTGTCGATGTGCAAGCCGGGCGCGAGGCTCGCGATCGCCAGCCGTAGTCTCCGGGGCTGAAGAAAACCCCAAAGCTCTTGCATAGTTTAACGTTTGCGTGACGCGGTCTGTCTATTCTGCGCTCAACACTAAACGGAGACAAGCCATGCAGATTAGACCAAACATTTGCCCCTACGGACACACCGCGAATCGAGCTCTCGACTCTCTGCCCAGAAACGAAGAGACGCCTGTGGCTCCCAAGGATGATGGC
>CAZVVF010000033.1:0-12286 GCA_964630575.1 uncultured Burkholderiales bacterium
TCGAAGCCCTCTACGAATTGGGACCCACCACTCTGATCCTCGACGATGTTCACTATCTCGAGAGCGACACCTCGGAAAACCAAGAGTGCAGACTCTTGCTGAGCTACCTTCTCGACTACCGCTCGGAGGATTGCCACTGGATCTTTTCCGGCCGGTCCAAGCCCAAGTTGGCCGACCTCGAACTGGGACTGCTCTCGGGAGAGATCGAACTCTTGACCGCCGCTTCACTCTCGCTCACTCGTGATCTGCTCGAAGAGCTCTCCCCGGGTCACGGGAAGCGTCTCTTCGACCTCACATCCGGATGGCCCATGGCCTGCAGCATGCTGCTCAAGACCGACCCGACCCACTGGAATGAGCGGCGGGAGAAGCTGGGCCAAGGCCTACTCGACATCGCCCTACGGGAGCTCAGTCCCGAAGTCCAAGATGCCGTTGCTGTTTTGGGATTGGTTCACTCAGCCACTCGTGCTGACCTCGAACAAGAATCTCTGTGGCAGCTCTTACAGCCGTTGGCCAGCAGCGGGACGCTCGTTCAGATCCAGCCCGACGACAAACTTGGGGTTCATCCGTTGTTCAGCGAACAGTTTCGAGAGCGCGCCTCCAGCGCTCTCAAAGCTAGAGCCGTGAGCCTACTGATCCGGAGCCAGCGAGCCTGGGAGGCCCTGGAACTGGTGCGCGATGGCCCTGAGCTCACCGAGCTTCTGCTCCAGGAAGGAAACAAGCTGCTGGCCGCCGGCCGCCTGAGACTCCTACAAAAGCTCCTGGAACGAGCCCAAGACGAGCCTCGGCTGGACATTCTACGGGGGCGCATGAACTGGCACCAAGGGGACCCAGCCACGGCGCTGGAGTGTTTTTCTAGAAGCGCTCAACACGCGCAATCTGTAGGTGAGACCTTTACCGTCTACCTGTCCTGGCGGGCTGCTGGTCAACTCTACATCGATGCGGTTTGCCCCGCTGAAGCGCAGGTCTACCTGAAGCGAGCCTACCGCGCTCTGGGACCCACCGAGAACCAATACAAGGCCCAGATTTTGGAACTGCTGGCCGAGAACGCGGTGAACCTTGGAGAGGCTCGACGCGCGAGTCGGTACCGAAGAATGGCCAAAAAGTGGGACAAACAAAAGAACGAGGACCTCGCTCTCACGGCTCGATTGCTGCTGCGCTCCGGGCGCTTGGCCGAAGCCCGGGGAACGGTCCAGGTTGCTCTAGAGCAAGAGGAGGTTCAGCGCGGGCTTCAAGGCCATCGCGAGCCACGGCTTGTTCTGAGCTACATTTGCGCACTCGAAGGTCTGGCTCAAAAGGCTATCGAGTTGGCCGAAGACGTCCTCCAAGAGGCCGAAGAGCAGAACGACCCTCGCTCTAAGTCGGCCGCCCTCACGCGTCTGGCCCACGGCCACCTTCTGCTGGAGCGTTCCCAGCCCAATGGGACCGACAGCCTTTGCCTAGACTACTACTGCCAAGCCGATAGCTTGGCTCGAACACTCGGCCTGGAACGTCTGCGCGCCGAACCGCTCATGGGACAAGCTCTGCACCACCTGTTTCAGGGCAACGAGCGGCGAGCCTACGAAGCCTGCAAAGAGGGGGTCCGACTCGCTCGTGAGAGCGGTGACAGTTGGCTGTCGGCCTGGCTGAACTTTGTCCAAGCGGTGACCGCCATCAAGACCAAAGACGCCTCGGGTCCAGCGCGGCTTCAAGCGGTGCAGGCGGAGTTCCGCCTCTGCCGCGATCGTTTCGGCTACGCGCTCTGCGATGTCTGGGCGGCCGTATCGGAGACACCCACCGACCCACAGAAACTCGCCAAGCACCTCGGCGAATTTCCCTTCCTGGCGGTTCGCCCGAGTCTGTTTAGCCCAGCGGTGAGCGAAGTCGTCGCAGCCCATACCCCAGCCGCCGTCGAAACACCGGCCAAACTTCTCCAGGTCTTCTGCCTCGGTCCCTTGAGCCTGATACGCGATGGCGAGGCCGTTCCCAGCAAAGCCTTCAAACGAAAAAAAGCCAGGGAGTTGTTCGTTCTCTTGTTGGCCTCGCCGGATACCTTCTTCCATCGCGAAGAACTGGCCGCTCAACTCTGGCCAGAGGCCAGTCAAAGCGCCGCTATCAGAGACTTTCGGGTTGCCCTACACGCCCTGTCCGACGCCCTCGAACCCCAGCGCCCCAGGAATACGACGGCTTTCTGCATCGAACGCCAGGAGGAGCGCTACCGACTTCTCTCCCACAAGGTCGACTTGGACAGCGCTCGATTCGAGCGTCTGGTCGCCTCCGAGAACAACGTTGGCGATTGGGAGAAGGCGGTTCGGCTCTTTCGTGGACCGTTTTGCGAGGACTACCGATACCTGGAAGCCCTGGAGTCCATCCGAAGGCGTTTCGACGTTTTGTACCTGCAGACCGCAACGCGTCTTTGCGAGACCTATCTCCAGCGTGGACAGACCACAGCCGCCACGGAACTCTCTCAAAAGATGCTCATGCTCGATGCGACCTGGGAACCGGCCTACCGCTCGCTCATGCGAGGCCAGCACACCTTGGGACACGAGCACCTCGTGCCCCGAACCTTCACGCGCTGCTTGGAGACCCTAGAGGAGCAACTCGGAGTGGAACCGAGCAACGACACCTTCGCCCTGGCCCGTGAACTGTTGGGCGACCAACTCGCGACCCTACTCTGAGGCGGTGCTGGTCGCCTGAAAAGGGAGAGCTTCACAGCTCTGCCAGCCCCGCTCCCAGATATAGACCTGACCGGCCGGAACCTTCTCCGGTCCAAGATTGGTAGCCTGACTGGCAAAGGCGACAGTCGTCCCATCTCCCGAGATGGCGGGATTGGAACTCATCCCGTCTCCGGTTGCGGTCAGACAGGTGATCTCCTCGCCCTGGAGGTCGTAGACAAAAATGTCGGACATCCGATTCGTGTCGTTGGCGACAAGATCGGTGGCGTAAGAGGTAAAAGCGATGAAGTTGCCGTCGACTGAGATTGAGGGTTCCAAGCTGTCGTCGTTGCCATGGGTGAGAAACCGCTGTTGCCCGGTTGTAAAGTCGTGAATGACGAGTTGGTAGATCCCCTTGGAATCTAGCGCCACGAAAACGCACTGAGTGTCCGTGAGGGTTGGCTCACCACCCCCTCGATAAATGGTGAGCGGGGCCCCTCCTTCGGTGAGGGAGATGAGCCGAATGGCTAGTTTTCTGTCTATAGAAACCGTGCGCTGTTCCCAAACGGCTCTCTTACCGTTGGGCGAGAGAGCGATCCGGCCTTCGGCCATGGCGCTTCTCCAGTTGTCCGGCACTTCAACAGCCGTGAGGTCTCCCGGGCGTGAGAGGGCAACCGAGCTCACCCAGTGCCTGGTATCGTGACGCGGTCGATAGGTCAAAAATCCCAAGCGAGAACCATCGTTTGAGATCTGGGGAGCAAAGCAGTTTCCTTTGCCACTCTTTCGCCAAGGAATCTCGATACGGTCGGACTGGGCGCTGCTGAAATCGCCAAGATAGATATCCGACTGACGCGTTGGTCCATCGGAGTTCTCATAGACGAACGTCTCCCCGTCGCCAGCCAAGCAAGGATTGCGGTTGGCTCCCCTTTCAGCCGTCAGCCGCCGAACGCTGGCCGTGGGCCGATCTATCAAAACGATATCGGTGCTAGCCTGCCCCTCGCCGATGGCAGACAGGCCCTCGCCAGTGGCCGAGGAGCGAGCGGACTCAAAGGCCACGCGCTTGCCGTCGAAGGACAGGCTCGGGTGGGTTTCCGTTGGGGGAAAGAGTGGTTCCGGAAGAGCCGCCTGTTGCTCTCGGGGCCGAAGAGCCAGCCACATGGAGAGGCTCAACCAAACGATAACGGGAACGAGCCACCACCATCTCTTCAATTCTTCGCCCTCCTCAACAGATAGGTGAACTCGCTCTCCTCCACCAGTTGGTAGCGGCTCGAACGCAGGGTTTGGTGCCGACAGAATTCGCTGTCTCCGGCACGCAGAGGAAAGTCGGAGCGCCAATCGGGCTTTGCCAAAAGAATAGTCTGTACGTGCGAGTTCTCCAAACCGCGTCTCACAGCACCACGGGTAAAGGGAGAATACTCAGCATTGGCCTGTTCGAAGAGGGGCGAAGAGCAGTTGCCCCAGGCCGCTGGAAGAAACGGATTCGGAAAGAGATACAACTCGTTTCGCTGACTAAAATGACTGCCCAAGGCACAATCAGCGGTCAGGCTTTCGGTAGCGGAAATCTTGCCCGAAAGGCTGGAAAGGTCGGCCTCTTCCTCAACCAAGAAGGCACCGTGGTTAGGGCCCAACGGCCCAAAGAACGTAGCCAGCGATAGGGCCAACAACAGCAGAGCGCCCAACAGCTTCTCCGGGACCTTCCGCTCGCTCAAAAAGACCCATCCGAGCACCGCCGCCCAGATCAAAAAGGGTGCCAAGGCAGCGCCATAGTGATACTCGATGCGGTGTTGGGAGTAGCGCCAGGACAACAGATTTCCCAGCAGTGTAGGGAGCATAGGAACCAGACGGTCAGGTCTTAGTAAGGGGAGAAAAACCAAGGGCGAGAAGAGGTAGAACAGGTACTCCCAGTTGATAAAGGTGGACAACTCACAGATGGTGTTGATGGGCTCTGTCAGCAGATGGAGCAGCACTTCCTTCTCGTTGTTGCCGTAGTCGGTGTAGAGCGCAAAGTATGGTGAGGGGCGGCCGTTGCTGTAGTGGTGGAGGGAAAGGCGCGACACCACCAGCCCACAGACCCCACCTAAGAACGTGGCCACAGACCAGCGCCAGTTTCTCACAAAGAAGGCGCTGAAGGCCAGGGCGATCAGAGTGAACCCGGCCGCCTCTGTACAGGCGAGCGCAACAACCAGGGCCAATCCGTACTTGACCGGAGAATCCGTCTCTAGATAGAGAACGGCAAAAACCAAGGCCGTCATCATGATGCCAACAGGGTGAAACTCGAAACGGTTGAGAAAAGTCACAGCCGGTTGTGCCAAATAGGCCGCAGACATCAGCAACGACCACTTCGGTGCCAGTCCATGGTGTTCGGCCAGGCGGAACACCGGATAGGCCCCGATGGCCACCACCACCGTTTGAAAAACCAAGAGGGTGAGCGGTGAAGACCAGATGAGATAGAGTGGGGCGACCAGCCAGAGGATGGGCTGAAAATGGTCGGCTTGAACGTGCAGCCCCCGCGTCGAAAGAAACGGCGCCTCGTCTCGGCTGAGCAGATAGACGGCTTGATCGAAGATCCCCAGATCGAAGATGGAGGTCAAGAGGTGATCGTAGCGCTCGACCGCCAACAGGCTGTAGACCAACGAGTAGGTCGCGATCAAAGCGCAAAGCAGATATGTGTAGCGCTTGTCGCCCATGAGAATAGCGGTAGAGGTTCTAGCGCTGAACCGTCACTGTCACGTTATCGTCGAAACGGCTGGGTTGGTCGATCACCACCAGGTCTGCCTCCGTCACGTCACCCTTGACTTCAACCCTCTCGCCATCGGAAACGCCGACCTGCACTTGGAGACGTCGGGTCTTTGAATCGTTCGCGGTGACCAAGAAGGTATCGCCACCCTCACGAATGATCGCCTGCAGCGGAACCGTCAACACCTCCTCCGCCAAGACCGAGCTTCCCTCGACATCCGCTTCGATACCGGGCTTGAGATTCTCTGGCTCCGCCAAGAGTTTCACCTTGACTTGAAGAAAGCGGGCATTGCCCTGGGCCCCGCGCGGAGTGCGAAGGGTCGCCGCCACACTCTGGATGCGTCCTGCAAACGACTTCGGGCCCAGCGAAGGGAAGCGCACGATGACTTCCTGACCTGCGAACACGTGGCCCGAATCCTCCTCGGCCACCTCGGCTTCCACCCATAAGTCGGTCGGGTCGAGGATGGTGGCGACGGGGGTACCGCGATGGAGAACCTCCCCGGGTTGGTGGTGAACGATGATGACCTGCCCATCGACAGGAGAGACGATGCGTGAACGAGAGAGGCGATTTTTCATACTGCGCAATTCATCCTCGAGCCTCATCAGGTTCAGAGTCTTCGTCTGAAGTTGCTGTTCGAGTATGGACAGTTCCATGTCGCTCTCTCGCTCGGACTGAAGGTTGGCCTCACTCACGGCCAACTCGGCTTCGGCCGAAGCTTTGGCTTCTCGTGTCGCGCCCTTCTTGAGCTCCTCCACTCGCTTCATCGCTCGGGTCCGTCGAGCCAGCGAGATCTCTTCTTCCATCTGAGCTTTCTCGACCTGGGCTTGCGAGGCGATGTCATCAGCGAAGAGTTGCTCGAGGCGCTCCCGCTCCCGTCGGCTCTGCCGAAGTTGCGCCACAGCTTCATCGACATCGGCCTCAGCCTGAGCCAACTTCTCTGGTGGAATTCCTGCTACAGCCTCGGCGTATTCGGCTCTGGAGCGACGCCGCTCTGCCTCGCGCCGATTGCGCTCAATCTTCAACTGCGTTCGTCGCAGAGCTATGTTCGCGAGGGTCTCGTCGCGAACGCTTCGCTGAACAGCCAATTGATTCTGCAACGAGGCCAACTGCTCCTGACCCTCGACATCGGAAACAATGGCCAGTACCTGACCCTTTTTTACGAAATCATCGGTCTTTACGAGCACTTCCTCTAGAGGACCCCAGTACTCGCTACCGACTTCAATCTCGCTGGCCGCCGTTTTACCGGTAGCCAAAAAATCAGCCTTAATAGTGGCCACTAAAGGGGTCGTGACTCGGACCGAGGGTTGCTCCTTGGAACCACAACCGGACATTGACGATACCGTCATAGCAAGGAAAAGAAATTGCAAAAGTCTTCGCACAAGGCACCGTTTGCCCGACTGTGCCCAAGTCCTGTCTCAAAAAGAACCCTGGCCAGGATGCCTTTCAATGGGAGGGACGCTCGCCATCCTAATAAAGTCAGTCGGGTGAGATGTTGCAGGGCAACCTTCCTGGTTCTCTGGATCGTACTGACCAGCCAACCAATACTGGCGGAGGGATCCGTAGTTCGATTGAAACTTGACGAGGCGATTCGCATCGCCTTGGTCAATAGCCCTCGCATTCAGCAGGTTCTGTCGCAACTGGACATCGCTCGGGAAGAAGTGGAGATCGCCGCCGCGCCCAAACGCCTCTTCGTCAACATTCGAGCTGGGGTGGAGCGCATTCAACCCGCCCAAACTCCCTCGGTGCAGGCGACCCTCTCGGGGATTGAGGGTGATTTCCAAACCAATCCTAGCTTTGCCTACAACTCTCTAGAAGGCACCATCATCCTCAAGAAGACCATCTTCGATGGCGGCCTGGTTGCGGCCCAAATCGCCGCCAGCAGATTCGGAGCGAAAAGCACTCAGTACGAAGCTCTCTTCGACTGGCGAATGCTGTACCTTGAGATCGAGACCGCCTACATAGACGTCCTGCGAGCCCAAGAACAGATCGAAAATGCCAAAGCCTCCTTGGAACTGGCTCGGATGAATCTCACGACCGCCGAAAAGCGCTTTGCCGTGGGTCAAGTTCCACGAGGCGACATCGTCTTCGCCCAAGTACCTTTGGCCCAGGCCGAACTGGAACTCCAGCGCTCTCAGTTCGCTCGCCAATCTGCAGTGGAACGCTTGTTGCAGTTGATGGGCCTTCCTCAGGACACCAAGATCGAGCTCAGCCCGCTGCCCCCAGCGTCCGATTTCAAACAGTCGCTCGAAGAGGACATCGCGAGCGCCTTCGAGCGACGCTACGATCTCAAGGCCGTGGAATCGGAAGTCAGCCGCTCCGAATTGGCTCTCAAAGCGGCCCGAAAGGAAGACGACCCAAGAATAGCGGTCGGCGCCTCTATCAATCCTGCGGGATTCGATGGCCAGCAACTCGCTCCCGGCGGCTACCGCGTGGGGGTCCAGTTGGAATGGCCGCTGCTCAGCGGCAACGTGGTGGCGCACCAGATAAAGGCTGCCCAAGCCGAACTCGAGATGCGGGGCGCAACCCTTGAGGTCAAGCGGCAAGAGATTGAACGGGAAGTCCGCGAAGCCCATCGCGAGGTACTGCTCGCCGAGATCGCTCGAGACTCTTCGAGCCTACAGGTCGAACAAGCCCGCGAATCGCTCAGGATTGCTCAGGGACAGTATCGGGCAGGTCTTGCCGGGTTCACCGTGGTCAACGAACAACAGCGCGAGTTGGTGAGAACTCAGGGCCAACACACCATCGCTCGCTACAGCTACCTTATCTCCCGAGCCAAACTGAGTCAGGCCATCGGCGCCGATATCATCGCCGATATCACCACAGAATATCCTCCGCAGGCTCAGGATTAGCATTTCGCTCATCCGACCGGATCCGTCCATCCCCTAGCGTGATGACCCTGGTGGCCGCTCGCGTGATAGCCTGGTTGTGGGTGACCAGAATCACACATCGCCCTCGCTTGCTCACGGTTTGGAAGAGCTTTAGGATCTTCTGCCCGGTGGCCACATCGAGATTCCCGGTGGGTTCGTCGCCCAATATAATGGGAGGGTCCTTGACCAAGGCACGAGCGATGGCCACTCGCTGCTGCTCACCACCGCTCAACTCGTGAGGGAAATGGTGCTGCCTTCCCTCCAACCCTACCGCGCACAGCGCCTCGGAAGAAGAGCCTTCCACGCCGGTGAGTTCCGCCACAAACTCAACGTTTTCCAGAGCCGTCAGATTCGGGATCAGGTTGAAGAACTGAAAAACAACACCCACGTGATGCCTTCTGTATTCCACCAGTTCTCGACGCCCCATGGTCGAAAGCTCCAGCCCATCCACGGTCAGAGTCCCACCACTCGGGGTGTCCATGCCGGCCAAGAGGTTGAGAAGGGTCGTCTTACCAGAACCGCTGGGCCCCAAAATCATGACAAATTCGTTGGACTCTATGCTCAGATTGAGAGGATGCAGAGCTTGCACCTGACGGTCTCCCATCGGGTAGGAACGTTCCGTGTTGCCGAAACAGACTAGACTGCCGCTCATGAATTTGTGTCGTCTCTTCTCAGTTTTGCTAAATTAAACCACGATTTTCGCCGTGATCTTCCGGTTGGCGGGCTTCTATTTCTTGGGCCGAGGTCCTTTGCTGGCCCCCTGCTGGCAACTTTCTTGGAGCCTGAACCGCAATCTCGTAGGAACAAGAGCGCCTACTGCGAAGCGGACGCCATGGTCAATACCGACACCCAGGAGGCCTCTAAGGTTGAGATCGCTCCAGAAAAGTATCTCCTAGAGAACCTCCCGGAAGTAAAACGCTTTCAGGAAAGACTCCAAAAAGCGCAACAGGCTGGCATCGAGCAGCCCTATTTCCGCCTACGTGAAGAGGGTGACCAGCGCATCAACCTCAACAGTTATAACTACCTGGGGCTCAATGGTCACCCCGAGGTGACGGCCGCTGCAGTCCAGGCTATCGAGCGCTATGGAACGTCAGTGTCCGCCTCTCGCTTGGTTGGCGGAGAGCTCCCCCTCCATCGACAGTTAGAGGACGAGATCGCTCGTTTCTTAGGCACGGAGTCAGCCCTCGCTCTGGTCTCGGGCCACGCCACGAACGTGACCTTGATCAGCTTTCTTTTGAGTCCAGCCGACATGGTCATTCATGACGCGTGCGCCCACGACAGCGCCATCCGTGGTGCCCTGGCCAGTCGAGCCAAACGCTACCAGTTTCCCCACAACGACATGGACGCTCTGGAGAAACTGCTTCAGGAAAAGCGCCAGAACTATCGCCGAGCCCTCGTTTTGGTCGAGGGACTCTACAGCATGGACGGCGACCATCCTGACCTCAATCGCCTGCTGGCGCTTCAGGAAGAATATAAGTTCATACTCATGGTCGACGAAGCCCACTCCTTTGGAGTCCTGGGTGAGACCGGCCGTGGCTTGGCAGAACTCCAGTCGATCCCCCGCAACAGCAACATCATCTGGATGGGGACGCTGTCCAAGAGCTTGGCCAGTTGCGGTGGATACCTCGCAGGTAGCAAAGCCTTTATCGACTTTCTCAAGCACAGTCTGCCCGGGTTTGTTTACAGCGTAGGATTAACCCCTCCCAACTCTGCTGCGGCCCTGGCTGCACTCAAGATTCTTCAGCGAGAACCAGAGAGGGTGGCCAGACTTCGCAGTCTCTCCAACTTCTTTCAAGAGAGGCTTTCAGAAGCTGGCTTCGATACCGGACAGAGCTGCAAGACGGCTATCTTTCCGGTCTTCATTGACGACCCCCACAAAGTGATGATGGTCAATGAGCACCTCCATCGTGCAGGTGTTGAGACATCCGCCATCATCTACCCAGCGGTTCCCAAGAAGCTCTCGCGACTGCGCTTTTTCCTGAGTAGCCTCCATACGGAGGAACAGCTGGCCCGAGCGGTCGACACTCTCAGTAAGATCCTGTACGGCTAGCTGACGTGCTCAGCGGCCTCCGAAATAATGTCCGACCGATTGGGCGCTGGATCGCGCAGCCCTTTGTCAGAGCGAACATCTCGCCCAACGCCATCACCTTAGCGGCCATTCCGCTGAGCACGGCGGCGGCTTTCTGCACGACCCAGGACTTTTTCACCGCGGCCTTGGTCTTGGCCGTGCCCTCGGTCTTGCTCGATTTCTTGGACGGGGCCGTGGCCCGAGCTTCCAACAAGGTCAGCGCGTTTGGCAATCACCTCGAAGCCGTGGTGGACCGCTACGTCGAGGGGGCGCTCCTGGTTGGCCTGAGCGTCCACTTTCCGGTCCTCGCCACCTCCTGTCTCACTCTCTCCATGCTCGTCAGCTACATCAAGGCGCGCGTGGGCCTTGTGATCTCCTCGGACAACAGCGACTGGCCCGGAGTTGGCGATCGAGCCGATCGTATGGTGCTGCTCTGCTTGGCCATGCTCTTTCAGGCTCGCGGCTCGATCTGGGCCTGCCAGTTCACCCTCGTGACCCTGCTGCTCCTGGCCGCGGTGGGATGCGTTCAACGAATTCTTCACTCCAAGACCTTGATCGCAAAGGCTGAACAAGAGGGCCAACTGATCGATCAAGGGGGAGCCTGAGGTGGAGAGGCGAGACCTCACTCCCAAGCGCCCAACGCCCATCGACGGCGTCATCATCTTCTACTTGGCGCTCACCGGCCTTCTGAGTCTGGCCCTGCCCAAGCCGGGTATCATCCCGGGACTGCACGTTCTGCTGATTCTGGCCATCCTGCTCCTGCGTCGTCAGACTGGTCCACGCTGGACGCTCTTGAGAGAGTGCTACTCCGTCCCCTTGGTTCCCCTTCTCTACATGGAGATCGACACGCTCAGCGGACTCGCTGGCGGCAGAGTCTACGATAGCACCGTCCTGGCCTGGGAGCACGCCCTCTTTGGCGAGCCCTCCCCCGCGATGTGGTTGAGCGAGAGGCTGCCGTGGTACTCTCTCTCTGAACTGCTTCATCTGTGCTACCTCAGCTACTACCTGCTGTTCTTCGTCTTAGCCGTTCGCCTCTACCGACGCGTCAACAAGAGCGACTTCCAAAACTACCTCTGGCTGGCCCACCCGGCCTGTTTCGTGGCCTACCTGGTCCAGGTGTTCTTCCCCGTCCAGGGCCCAAGACCGCTCTTTCCACCCTTGGCAGAACATCTCCAAGGACCGTTCTGGAGGTTTTGTCACTTCCTCTGTGGACAAGGCGCAGCCGGTGCGGCCGCCTTCCCGTCGGGGCACGTAACCTTGGCCACGGTGGTAGCCTTGGCCGCCCACCGTTACGACCGCGCGGCCTCTCGCTGGCTCACTCCTCTGTGCCTCGGACTGACCATCAGCACAGTCTATGGACGGTTCCACTATGCGGTTGATGCCATAGCCGGAATGCTCGTCGGATGGTGCCTTTTTGAGTTCGGACCGTTATTATTTCAGTATCTTGCCCCTCAAGAAAGAGGGGAATCGTTGTGGGCAGATAAAAATCGGGGTCACGAAAGGTAGGCTAGTAGGCGCGTGAAGATTCGAGTCGCAATCGCTGGCGTGGGAAACTGTGCAAGTTCCCTCGTCCAAGGCATCCATTTTTATAGACAGTGTGCAACAGTACCCCCGGGGCTCATGCATCCCAAGATCGGGGACTGGGCCCCAGGAGACATCGAGGTTGTTGCAGCCTTCGATATCGACGCTCGCAAGGTTGGCAAACCGGTACACGAAGCGATTTTCGCTGAACCCAACTGTGCCCAAGTGTTCTATAGCGACTTCCCCGAAGAGAGCTGCAAGGTCCTCATGGGCCCCGTTCTAGACGGTGTGGCCAGCCATCTTGAGGAATATCCAGAGTCCCAGAGACTGGTGGTCGCGGATCAACCGAGCTGCGACGTCGCTGCCGTCCTGAGAGAGTCCAGAGCCGAAGTGCTGGTCTGCTATTTGCCGGTGGGTTCGGAGCTCGCGGTTCGGTCCTACGCCGAAGCGTGCCTTGAAGCCG
>CAZVVF010000034.1:0-12165 GCA_964630575.1 uncultured Burkholderiales bacterium
AGTCATCCAAGAGGCCGCAGACCAGCTCGGCTTAGAAGTGAGAAATGGTCAGGCCGCCTTTGAACTCTCGGCCTCGACCAAGCTTTTTACCGCTGCCGACAAACTCGGTCGCGATGCCGCCAAGAACGTGGACGAATACCAGGAAGTCCTGGCGGGATCCCGAGCCTTGCTGACCAGCCTCAGCTCGCTTCTACCCATCGAGGGCTTGATGAACAACTACCAGGCTGCCATGGGCAAACTCGACGATGATACCGTGTTTTTGGTGCCCGAGATACGGCAAAATGTTCCCACCCTGCATATCGCTCTGATGTTTGGCACCCCCCAGAACTTGAAACTCTATCTCTTCCCTCAAGAATGGTATCACTCGATAGGTGCCGTCTTTGGGCTCGCTGATATTCAAGTCGGCGACAGCAACCTCGACCCCCTCGCTATCATTCGCGCCAAGGACCCTGAAGAAGCCAAGATCCTCTTGAGCAAGCCTGAGGTCGTGAAAGCCTTGACCAAACTCTTTTCGGACCGTGTCCTGGAACCGGTCGTCAACGATCTGTCCGTTCGGAGTCTCGTCACCCGTGTTCCCAAGGCCGAAGAGATCGTCGAATGGGTCAAGACCATGCAAGAAGTGTCTCGGGCCTTAGCCGGTTAGAGTTGTGGCTGCAGCCTAGGCCGCGACAGAAGGCGGAGCAACATCGGTGAGCTTAGAGATCAGCGAAGTCGAAATCAAGAATATCCTGACCCGAACTTCGGGATACCTGGAGTCCATCGCCACGCATTCGCTCCAGCCCTACCGGGGCTGCTCCTTCGGAAACTCCCTGTGTGGATCAGGCTGCTACGTTCAGCACAACCCCTTTGTCACTCGTGGTCGCCCCTGGGGGAGTTTCCTCGAGGTCCGCACCAACGCCGCCTCGAGCTACCTCCGAACCGTAGCCCGGGAACGCCGCTACGCCCGGAGCAAAGAGCTTCCGTTCGGGATCTTTATGTCCAGCTCCACCGACCCATTCCTACCTCAAGAGTCACGCTTTGCCGTCAGCCAACGTTTGCTGGAGGCCATGACCGAGGAACCACCCGAGGTTCTCATCCTTCAGACCCATACCGCTGCCGTGGCCAAACACATCCCCCTTCTGAAGAGACTCAGCAAGCTCTGTCAACTCCGAGTTCACATCTCCATAGAGACCGACCGCGACCGCTTGCCGGGTCTGCCCCCTCCAGCAAGCCCCATCGAGGCCAGATTTCTGGCAGCCCAAGCGCTCAGAGAGGCAGGCTTGAAGCTGGTTGTGACCATCGCTCCTCTGCTGCCCATCGAAGACCCCGAGAGCTTCTTTGGACGTCTGTCCACCGTGTCGGACGCTATCGTGATCGACCACTTCATCGGCGGCGATGGCTCCCTCCAAGGTCGACGGACCCTTAGAACGAGACTGCCCGAGGCCATGCGGGCGGTGCGACCCGAGTCTTGCTCCCAGGACTATCTTTTCAAGGTCTTGGACTGGGCCCGGAAACACTACCAGGGACAGATAGGAATCGGGCGGGATGGCTTTGCCGCTCGCTACACCGAACCCTGACGAAACCTGCGGGAAAGGGACCCGTCGCAACTCGCGCCCAGGGGGTACAAAAATACGCCGAAACACCTCTTGACAGTCTCCCTGCGTGTCCCTATTATCGGCCTGGGAAGGTTACTGCAGGTCAGTACGCGGTAAACGCCCGTTCTATCATCCAATACGGAATGTTGGACCGGAGGTTTTGTATGTTTACCCATCCCGCGAGCGTCACGCGCTCTGAACACGTTCACTCTATACATCCTCATTTGGGTCGCTCGAGCTAGTTATGAAATCGCTCGGTAGCCACCCAAATCAGTTGGGGGGCCACCACCAAATGGCCACCCCGCCCTTTCTCGAAGAGCCCCAATCGGACCCTAACCTCGCTGCGGTGCATCTGCTTCCCGTTCCTATGGAAGCCACGGTCAGCTATGGTGGCGGGACCTCGGGTGGACCGCGCGCCATCCTTGAGGCCAGCTTTCAACTCGAGCTCTACGACCGTGAGTTCGACTGCGAGCCTGGCGTGCTCTACGGCGTTCACACCTACCCGGAAATGGTTCTCGAGGCCGACCCAGCCGAAGCCCTGCGCTCGATCTCGGCCAGAGTTGCCGAGGTTCACTCCCCCCACGCCCTGCTGGGCGTTCTGGGTGGAGAACACAGCCTCACTTTCGGCGTTGTGGAAGGACTCTTGTCTCAGATCGAGGGACCCATCACGGTCGTCCAACTCGATGCCCACGCCGATCTCAGGGATAGCTATCAAGACTCCCCGCACAGCCACGCTTGCGTGGCGCGGAGACTCCTGGAACTCGACCGAGTTGAGGAGATCCTCCAGTTGGGCATTCGCTCGCTCTGCACCGAAGAGGCCGAAGTCATCAAGACCGAACCACGCGTGCGCACCTGGTTCGTCGAAGACGTCCACGCGGGAAATTTCGAAGCAGAGCTCAGAGAGAGAGTCCGCGGCCGAAACATCTACTTGACCGTTGATGTCGACGGCTTCGACCCCACACTGATTCCAGCCACGGGAACCCCCGAACCCGATGGCTTGAGCTATCGCCAAGGTGAAGCGATTCTAAGAATTTTGTCCCAAGAGGCGAACCTCGTGGCGTTTGATTGTGTCGAACTAGCCCCCATACCCGGGCACCACGCTTCTGATTTCGTAGTAGCAAAGTTGGTCTATCGACTGATGAATCTGTTCTTAAAAGACACGATCGAAAAACATAAGGAGGAACAATCTTGATGGAAAATGCCGGTTCGGTGCGAGGATTCTTGCGCCGCCACTTCAGACACTTCAACGCTGCTGCACTTATCGATGCAGCCGACGCTTACACACACCACATCGATTGTGGTGGGAAGATGTTAATCGCCTTGGCAGGCGCCATGAGCACCGCTGAACTCGGCATCTCGCTGGCAGAGATGATACGCCAGAATAAAGTCCACGCCATCAGTTGTACCGGAGCCAATCTCGAAGAAGATATCTTCAACCTGGTGGCCCACGACCACTACCGACGCGTCCCCAACTGGCGTGAACTCACGCCCGAAGACGAAGAAGAGCTTCGCGAACAGGGACTCAATCGGGTGACCGACACTTGTATCCCAGAGGCAGAAGCGATCCGTCGCATTGAGTCCTTGCTCCTCGAACAGTGGCAAAAAGCAGATATTGTTGGCGAGCCGCTCTTTCCCCACGAGTTTCTCTACAGCCTCATTCGCTCAGGAAAGCTCGTTCCTCAGATAGACCCCAAGGATAGCTGGTTGATCGCGGCCTGCGAAAAGAACCTGCCCATCTTTGTGCCGGGTTGGGAAGACTCCACCACGGGCAACATCTATGCCGCGCGCTGTTTGGACAAGACCATTCAAAACGTGCATACAGTACGCTCCGGAATCGAATACTCCATCGCCCTTACCAAATGGTACTGCGAACAGACCTGCCCTTGGGGGTTCTTTCAAGTCGGTGGTGGGATCGCAGGCGACTTCCCCATCTGCGTTGTTCCCTTGATCCGTCAAGACCTCGAACTCGACGTCCCTCTATGGAGCTACTTCTGCCAGATTTCTGACTCGACCACAAGTTACGGAAGCTACAGCGGTGCCACTCCCAACGAAAAGATCACATGGGAAAAGCTCTCCAAGAGAACGCCGCGTTTTGTCATCGAGTCGGACGCCACCATTGTGGCGCCGCTCATATTCGCCTGTGTCTGCGCCGAACGAGAGAGTGCCCCGACAGTTCAAGTCAACGGACACTCCTTGGCCAAAGCCGGATAGAGACCGAGAGCCCATAGCGAGATCCATGGAGCCGACCTCAACAGGGTCGGCTCTGCTGATCCGACGGGAGAGAGGAAAATTCCCTCTCTGGCCCTAAGAATGCAAACCCGCACGCCACTGAACGTTAGGTTTTTTTCACGTTTTTAAAGAACCCGAATTTTTTTTAGAAAAAACTTTCATTTGGCCCTTGTCAAAGCGAAGAGTGGCGTGATGATAGGTACACACAGAGATAAAGGGAGTAACAAATATGGTAGTCGGCAGAGTATTTAGAACCGTAGGTAATATCGCAGGGAGAATTCACGGGCGAGTTTTTCGTGCGCTCGGCAGGCTCCCTCTCGTAGGTGGAGCGTTCAAGGCTGTAGGAAACCTCACCGCAGGTGCAGCCGGTCTGCTCTCAAAATTTTCCCCCCTCGCTATGCTCGGCTTGGGCAGCTACGACCCCGGCTCTAGCTACCTCGGTGGTTTCGCCGAAGCCAGCCTAGCAGAACAGAATGGGTATCCGCCCACGCAACAAATGGGTGGCAGTTTCAACAACATGTATGGCCAGCCCAGCTTCGGAGCTTCGGCCTACGGTGGTTCCAACTTTGGAAGCCCGTTCTCGTGCTACCCTCCTCAGCGCCCTTGCTGTTGCTGCTGTGGCTACCGCGGGTTCTAAGAGAGTCTCAATTTCTTCAGTAAAATAAGACAGGCAAAGAGCAGTGAGTCCTTGAAGGGGTCGCTGCTTTTTGTATTTACGGAGGAATACCCACATGCTCGAAACCCAAGCCACGCCTTCTGAGGCCACAAACATACTTATCGACCTGACCACACGGCTCCTGAATGGTGAAGACGTTGGCGCGGAGCTCGATCAGAAGCTGGCCGGACAGCTCTCTATTGTAGAGAGTGAATTGGAACTCGTCCCCGCCAGGGCCAAAGAGCGGGGAGAAGCTTTTCTGGAAGAAGCCAGTGAGCTCTACCACGCTCTTCTGACTCAGATGAACCTCTACTACGAGGGTCTCTTGGAAATGGCCAACTACTTCGACGCCGAAGAGTCCGACCCCCAATGTCTCGAGGCTGGTGTCGCTCGCCTTCTTGAGGTCACCGGAGACCTGGTCGCTGTTCAGCACGCCTACGGTCAGGTGTTCTCTTCCTTTGGTCCCAGCCGGTTCCCCGTGGTAAACACCCTGGACACACTGCTTGCAGGCTATCGCCAAGACCCAGCAGTAGCCGAAGAGTTGGAGTACGTGACAGGGCTGATGATAGACACCTTTCAACAACGACTGTCCTCTGTTCGAGATGATGAGGTCGGCGTTGAAGAGACGCGTTCGGGCTGTCAAAACGCCATCCGGACCCTCGAACAAGTGCAGCAGACCTACACCGACCACTCCACCCACGAGAAACACATCAAAGCTCTGGGCGAAGCACTGTTTGAGATGGAAACAGCTCTAGAAGAGGACCGCTTGGCCCTGGTAGACGGGCCCAGTTGCATGCCGGCTGCCAACGTCTTCATCAACATCGCGCGACGAGCCATGGAGGGCAAAACCCCCAAAGAGGAAGTGGGACCGGCCATGCAGGCCTACGTGGACCACGTGGCCAGCAACTGGGGCGTGATCGAAGAGCAGTTGGAAAAGCCCATCGAATCAGCCACCATTCAAGAGGAACTCCCCAACACCATGGAACTCGTAGACGCCCACGAAGACATCATGGACCGACTCCTAGAGATCTACGAGGACGGGTTCGACCCCGAGCAGTTCGAGGCGGGTCTCAAGGAACTCATCGAGGTCGTCGAGGAATTCCACGCCAGCGCCCAAGTCTTCATCGAGGCGGCCGATCGAGCCGACAAATTCGTCTGCGTCTCCTGTGGCCGGGCCAACCCCAAAGCCAACAACGTGTGTGAAGAGTGCGGCGTGACCCTGCCCAAACTGGTCAGCAAAGAGCAGGTCACCTCTACCATACAACTGAGCGAGCAAGGCGGTATCGAAGACGATACCAAGATGACCATGACCACCAATATCGAGCGTATCTTCAGAGCTTGTGACGACCTACAGGCCAACAACATCGAGCCCGAAGAGTTCTTAGCCACTATCGAGTGGGCTCGTGGACTGCTCCATCAGATGGGTCTCGGACTCTCTCAACTCGAGGCCCAGATCGCCAATTTCGATAAGAACAACGAGGACGATCCCAAATCCCAAGAAGAGAAGCAGTCGATGATGGAAGTCGCTGCCTACTTTGAAGAGGGTATCGACGAGTGGGAAGCCGGTCTCGAAGAGATGGTGCGTTACCTCGATGACCCCGTCCCCCATTACCTCAAGTCAGGGAAAATGCGGGTTTGGGAAGGGGCTTCTGCTATCCATCGCTGCCGAGTGATAGGCGACGCCGCGGCTGAACGCCTGAAGGAACTCGAAAACCCTAAAGACGATTCGGCTGTACCGCAAGACAAGGGAATCGAGAGCCACTAGGCCCTCTCGCTAACCTCGGCGACGACACTCGTAGAGGTTAGCGTAGAGGTAGGGGACTTCCGTCAGAATCTGGATCAATCCAGGGTGATAGCCAAGTTCGATGAGTCCGTCCTTGGTTATCTGATAGGTGTCTGGGGGGAAGGGGTAGCGGTTGAAATAGGGGTGGGTCACCTCTACCTCTAAGTCGTGGTCCTCGACCTGGCCGAAGAAGTGCTCGGAATTCTCCAGCAAGCCCGGGTAGGTCGACAGGTAGAGGCGCGATGAGCGGTCCTGCTTCATACCCTTGGCGCAGCAATCGATGAACCACTCCATACCTTCGGTGTTGTAGGGCGGGTCGGCCAAAACCACGTCGTAGAGTCCCCGGAACTCCTCCGGCAAACCGACGGAGAGGTCGCGGCTAAAAACTCTGACCGAGGACCCCATGTGCTTCTTGATAAAGCGCACCAGGGCTCTGTCGATCTCGAAGACATCGACCTCATACCCCGGGCGTTGGGTCAGGATCAGACTCATGAGATCGTCGTCGCCAAGAGTGAGAATCTTGGCCCCCTGGGGATACTCCGCCCAGATCCGCTCGGCTCTCACAACACTGGTGCTGATGGTGCACAACTGTTGGGCAAAATCGCCGTTGCGCTGGGGCCTACCGAGAGTCATCTTGGCAAAGTTCATCACCATAGGTCCCACCTGTTTGGTCTGAATCTCCCTCTCTTGGTAGGCGCGAAAATGGTCTATCATCACCCTGAACAGTCGCTTGGGGTCCTGCCACATGTAGTGAACGGGAGGCTCAAAACAACCCAAAGGAGAGCAGAGTTCCTCCAACTGCTCCAACTTACCGACCACCGTGGGGGCAGGTTCAGCCTTGCGATAGCGGAGAATTTTGGAGGCCAACTTTTCGAACTTTCGCACAAGCTCGGTCTCTTCTGCCACCCCATCCACCGGACACACTATATTGGCGGCAACGGCTCGGGACTCCAGGGCGGACTCGCCCAGCGGTCGGGGGGACTCATACTCGGCCAACACCTGCCACAACTCATCGTCGCCTATCATCCGGGTGCCCAGCAAGGCGTTCACAAAGAGGCACTTCCCACGCTCTTTCTTGATCGGAGAATCCCAATCTACCGACAGATGCCGAGTGAGTTGATATTCGGTCAAAGCGCACCTACCATATTCATTCCAGTCCTCCACAACCCACGCTCGCTCAACCCCTCGTCGAGACCGCGTGGCTTCGCCGAGCGAAGGTGTTCCATCTGGATCATCATTTTGTATTGCCCGGTCTTGTCTTTCTGTTGAATGCGTTGGAGCTCCGCCTCGGCCAAGGCAGCCCTACCGAGTTGGCGATAGAGGCGAGACAGTTCCAAGTGCAGCTCCACAGAAAAGACCCGGTCCCCCTGAAGGCTCAACGCTCGCCGCCAAGACTTGGCAGCGTTCTTGAGCTCACCAGCCCCCTGTTGAGCCAGCCCATAAAACAGAAGATAGTGAAAATTCTTTGGGTCTAACTTGGTGGCCAGTTTGAAGTCGCTCAGAGCCAACGGCAACTCCTGCCGCTGAATGAGAGTCTGGCCACGCAAAAAAAGCGCGTGGGCCCGCTCTAGGGGGCCCATCTCCACGGTCTCCAAAAACTCTTCCCAGCTGCTCTGAGCCAGATCCAAGAGACCGCCTTGCAGAGCGATGACCCCGCGCATAAAGAGATGATCGTGGTCCTCTTCAAGATTCTCGATCGACTCCGAAAAGCGCTTGTTGCGAAAGTGAACCAAGGCCTCGTTGAAGGAGGAGAGCTTGTAACGGCTGTCTATGGCCTCGGCCAAGGTAGCCGCACTCGGCAGCGTTTGCCCTCGCGAGAGCGCAGCCTTCATCTCCATGGCAGCGCGAAACCAGTCGGGATCGGAAGGTTCTACAATCCCCTCGTACACGGGGCTCGTCCCGTCTCGCTCACGGTCGGCTGCGATCACCCGCTGCGTTCGTTGCTCCCAGAGCGCCGCCTCAGAGTCGCCGAAGACAAGCTCTGTGACCTCGGCGAGGTAACGATGCTCCAAGCAGGTGTACCCACCGTCCACCGATACCGCGATGGTGAGAACGTCGAAGTTGGCCAATCCCAAGTCCGACCTCAGTTCACCGGGTGATTGCCAGATCAGATCTCCCTCGGACTGAAAGTAGTCGACGTCGATATCCAAAAGGACCGGTGAGCCCGAGTCTAAAGGGGGAAGGTTCTCGGCCGTACAGAGCGTGAAGCGCCGTCCAGCGATCTCTCCCTCTACCCTGAGACCATCGCTTTTGAGGCCCTGAAATTCCTCCACCGTGAGCTCGACCCAGTTGAGCAGCTCCTCGCGAGCAAAATCGATCAGGGGCTGATCCTTTACCATCGGCCTGGGAACGACCCAAACGAGATGAGACACCAATCCCTCTCGAAGGGCCGGATAGAGATAGTTTCCGCAGTGGACTCCTCCCCAGGGCAGAAATCTCGGTGGCGTCACCTCATCGAGATCGGACCGGCCTTTACAAGCGGCAACCCGCTGCAAAACCGGCTCCGAAAAGCCTCGGTCCATAACGTCGAGATGGGCGTCGACGTGGACACAAACGGCCCCTGAAATCCCAAGCTCTTTCCAGAATCCATACGCGTGAGAGTGGTCTTCCATGACAAGACATGGCTTCATAATTTCTCCTTCGCCCGCTTTTTGGCTCGCCGCTTGGCCAAGAGCTTGCGCTGGTTGCGACTCACGTCGTGAGCCCGTTGCTCAGCATCACGCCCAGGCAACGGGACTGGTCCGGTCGGGTCGCAACCCATACAAAAATGATAACGCTCGATCTGAAATCCTAGCCTCAAGCTCTTGAGCAGTGTGCGTCGGTTCCCCACCGAGACCCGACCCACCATGTATTCGAGCCCGTTCTCGGCGGTGACTTGGGCCGCTCGCTTGACCAGGTAGCTCACCGCTGCGGTCCCCCAAAACCGAGGCTCCACATCCAGATCCTCGATCAAGCTCTGGCGCTCACCGGTGGCGTCTGAGCGATGGTCCAAATTCAGAATCAGCAGGCCCATCCTCTCCTGGTGCTGATTTTGGGCGATCAAAAAGACCACGTGATCCGACTCGGCCAAAACCCGATCAAAATCCTCGTTGGCGGCCTGCCTCACCAAGTCGTTGGGGACATCCCTCACGTGAGGAATGCTGTAGACGCTAGACTCCACCACGCGCTCGCGCAGCCAATCAAAATCGGTTTCGAGTGCCTCCCGCACCGTGATCACCAAGTCAGACAAAGTCGGCCCTCCGGCATTCGAAAAGATGGGCGTAAAGGTACGGGACCTCGGTCAGTACCGCCACCAGTTTGGGGTGAAAACCCAGGGCGATGAGGCCCTTAAAGGCAGCCTCTCGCGAATCGTCTGGGAAAGGATAGCGGCTAAAATCCTCGGTGAGTTTATGAATGTGAAGATTGAAGGCCTCAAGCTGGGCGTAGAACGCATCAGAGTCCTCCAAGAGCGGCGGATAGGTGGACAAAAAGAGGCGACTCTCAGAATTGGGCTTGAGAGCTTGAGAACAGCATTCCAAAAACATCCCCATGCCGTCGGCCGCATACATGGGGTCGGAGACGACAACGTCATACTGCTCTCGAAACTCCTCGGGCAAGCCAGCGGAAAGGTCGCGTCGCTTCACGCGAAAGCGACCCTCCGACTCCTTCTTGAGGAGACGCACGAGCTTGATGTCGATCTCCAAGACGTCGATCTCGAAGCCGGGGAACTGAGCCAAGGCTAAGCTCACCAGATCGTCGTCCCCCAGAATCAGAACCTTGCTTCCTGGTCCAAACTTCTTGGCGATGAGATCGGCGCGGTTCCAACTCGTGTGCAGGGTGCAGGTCTGCTGCTCCAGTGTCTGCTGACAGGGCGGCCGAGCCAAACTCCGCCTCACGAATTCACTAGAAATGTCTCCCGATTGATGCGTGCCGACCTCGAGTTCCAGAAAGTTATGAAAGTGCTCCAAGAGTATCTCAAAAACGCGAGACGGGTTCTGCCAAATGAAATACTTCGATGGAGCCACGGTGGTGAGCGGCTGGCAGACCTCGGCCAACTGCTCAAGACGCGTGAAAAGGTCGGGGCTAGGCTCGGTCTTTCGATATCGCAAAACCCTCTCGGACACGGCCTGGAAGCGTGATAGCAGTGGATTCTCCTCCCCCACCTCGTCCCAAGGCACGAGAATCCCCGAGCGCACGGCGCGACTCTCCAGCCCGGAGCTATCGCGATCGAGTTCCTGGGGCTCCCGAAAACGTTCCAAAAGCTCCCAGACCTCCGGACCAGCTAACATACGGGTCCCGTGGTAGAGGTTCTTCAAAAGTATTTTGTCCGCGCTCGGGGTGTCTGGAGCAACGGCTAGATGGCGGGCGACTTGGTACTTCATGTGCGACGCTTCTTTCGGTTGGCCTTTCGAGCTCTTCTCTTGGCTAAAAGCCGACGTTGTTTCCGGCTGACATCGTGCGCTCTCAGGTTCTCGGCTCGCCCTGGCATGGGAGCTGGTCCGTCGAGCGTACAGGCCATCACGATCTCGTAGGCCTCCACTTCAAACCCCATTCGCTCAGCCTTGAGTTTCATCCGCCTGTTGTCGGCGGTGACCTGGCCGACCATGTAACGATGCCCGTTCTCCCCCGTGGTGCGGGCCGCTTCTTCCACCAGAAGTCTGGGAGCTGCGGTCCCCCAAAACCTGGGTTCAATCGCTAGACTATACACTTGACTCTGAGGTTCACCGGTCGCTTGAGAGCAACAGTTGAGCTGTAAGAGCAAAACTCCCATTCGCTCCAGCGCCTCGTTCTCGGCCACTAAGATGACCAAGTCATTGGTCCCTGCCACAATGTCTTGGAAGTCTTTTCGGGCCGCGGCTCGGACCTCATCGTGTGAAACATCCCGTCCGAAGGGAATATTGTAGACCGCAGAATCCTCCATCAACTGGCCGAGCCAAGTGAGGTCGGTATTTCGGGCCTCGCGAACACGAATCTCCATACCACACCTGTTTGGAGCGCAGCCTTCGGACCCCTGTCGAATTGAGAAACTCAATAGGCGAAAGGCCCTAGCGAATTTGTGCAAAATAGGACACACAGATGCACGCCCTAGCGAGACTCGCTCTCTGCCTTATCTTTGTGGCCGCCGGAGTGGCTCACTTTCGTACCCCAGAGCCGTTCGTCCGAATCGTACCACCGGCTCTACCTTGGCCCTCCATGCTGGTTTACGTCAGTGGCTTCTTTGAGATCCTCGGGGGGATCGGCATACTCCTCGAGGCCACCCGTCCAATCGCCGGTTGGGGCTTGGTGCTGCTCTTGTTGGCCGTCTTTCCGGCGAACATCTATATGGCGACAGCGGGCATCAAGATCGACGGATTCGGCAGTCAAGCATGGATGGCGTGGGCCCGCTTACCGTTTCAGTTCGTTCTGATCTATGCCGTGATTTGGTCCTGCGAACTGCGCTCTTGAAGGAGAGACTTCAAATTTAGCTAGGCATGCCTAATTTTTTATGCTAGGCTCCCCTGGATATGAAATCACCTAGTCCTTTAAGAGTCGGCTCCCGAGCCGCTTCGCTCCGCGTCATCAGTGTTCTCTTGCAATCTGTGGTTCGAGAGAATATTGACGGTTGGGCCAACCGCAGCCAGCGACCGAGTCAGAAAACCTTAAACCTTGGACCTCTCACGGTCAGCACCACTGTCCCCACCTCCCTGGGCCAGTTTGAGGTCACCGAGTTCCCCCTCCACAACGGGCGACCGGTCTCGGACCCTGGAGAGGTCTGTGAGATCCTGCAACTCACCGGCGCCCGTGAACGCTTCGTTGAGGAACTGCGCCACTGCGTGCAAAACTTGAGCTACGCCCGTGAGGCCGTCGAGGCTAGACGAGAGAACAACGAGGCCGCGCCAAAGCGAGTGTTCGAGTTCGAGCAGTGGGTCACAGAGGGCCACCCGTTGCATCCTTGCGCCAAGATG
>CAZVVF010000035.1:0-12147 GCA_964630575.1 uncultured Burkholderiales bacterium
AATCTCACCAACTCAGAACCCGCTTCGGCGAGCTCAATAATCTGGGCGACCGTTGTTTCCACGTTGGCCGTATCGGTATTTGTCATACTCTGAACGCGAACGGGATTGGAGCCACCGATGCCCACATCGCCTACCATCGCTTCGAGAGTGCTGCGCAGTCTAATTATCATGATGCGTTTTATTCCCAAACATGCGTTTCAATAACCCTCTTTTAGCTTGAAATTCTGGGAAGGAGATGGTCCTCACCACCAGAAGGCTGACCCCTACTCTATCCCGACCTGAGTGAGGTACTTATGCAAGCCAAAGCCACCACCCCCCTGGAAACCGAAGACTTTCTACCCCTAAAGGGTATGGATCACGTGGAATTCTACGTGGGAAATGCCAAACAATCAGCCGGATTCTATCGAACCATACTGGGATTCGCCATCCGCGCCTACCGTGGCCCCGAGACGGGATGCCGCGAGACAGCCTCCTACCTCCTTGAGCAGGGCAAGATACGCTTCCTGCTCACCTCAGCCATTAGGAGCGACCACCCTGTGGCCCATCACGTCGCCAAACACGGCGATGGCGTGAAGGTCCTCGCCATGGAGGTCGACGACGCCGCTCAAGCTCTTGAGGCAACGCGCAGCCGCGGTGCCCAAGTGGTCAGCGAAGTTCAAGAGTACAAAGACGATGACGGCACTGTGAGGACCTCCTCCATCGAGACCTACGGTGAGACCATACACACCTTCGTTGAGCGAGGTGACTACAAGGGTCTGTTCATGCCCGGGTTCGAAGCCCTCGACGTGCCACCGCCCAATGGAGACGTTGGACTCAAGGGTATCGACCACGTGGTTGGCAACGTTGAACTAGGCCAAATGAATCGATGGGTCGAGTTTTACGCCAAAACCTTGGGATTCTCCCAACTCCTACATTTCGACGACGAAGCCATCTCCACGGACTACACGGCTCTGATGTCCAAGGTGATGCAAAACGGCACCGGAAAGATCAAGTTCCCCATCAACGAGCCCGCCGAGAGCAAAAAGAAGTCGCAGATCGAAGAATACCTCGATTTCTACGGCGGCCCTGGGGTTCAGCACGTAGCACTCATCACCGGTGACATCATCGAGACCGTCAACCAGTTGCGCTCCAACGGATTGGAATTCTTGAGTATCCCCCACTCCTACTACGAAGACCTCACCGACCGCGTGGGTGTCATCAAAGAGAAGATCGAGGATCTTCAGCGACTGGGAATCTTGGTTGACAGAGATGACGAGGGTTATCTGCTGCAGATTTTCACCCGACCTATCCAAGACCGCCCCACGGTCTTTTTCGAAGTGATTCAACGCCGAGGAAGCCGAGGTTTTGGACTGGGCAACTTCAAGGCTCTCTTTGAGGCCATTGAGCGCGAACAAGACCGACGCGGGAACCTATAAGGGAGTATAAAATGCTGGTATTGAAAGACCAGGAGCAACCGACTCTAGAGGGCGAGAATCTCGTCCTCTTTACGGGAAACTCCAATCCGCAACTGGCAGCGGCCATCGCTGAATATCTGGATGTCCCGCTCGGTAAAGCCCTGGTTGGCAAGTTCACAAACGGTGAACTCAGAGTCCAGATCGAGGAAAACGTGCGCGGTCAAGAAGTGTTTATCGTGCAACCGACCTGCGGCAACGTCAACGACACTCTGATGGAGCTTCTGGTGATGTGCGACGCCCTCACCCGGGCTTCTGCCAAAACGATCACAGCCTTGGTCCCTTATTACGGGTACGCCCGACAAGAGAAAAAGACGACTGGTCGAGAGCCGATCACAGCCAAACTCGTTGCCAACCTGATGGTGAGCGCCGGCTGTGACCGCGTTATTACTGTGGACCTTCATGCAGCGGCTATCCAAGGTTTCTTCGATATTCCGGTGGACAATCTGGTAGCCATGCCTATCGTGGTCGACTACTTCCGCAACAAGAGAATAAAGAAAGAAGATCTCGTCGTAGTCAGTCCGGATGCCGGTGGCGTTACACGAGCCCGAATGTTCGCCGAGCGCTTGGGTGCGAGTCTTGCCATTATCTTCAAACGACGCCCTCGACCCGACGCCGTTGACGTGATGGACTTCGTGGGCGATATCGAAGGCAAGACTGCGCTTATTGTCGACGACATCATCTCAACCGGTGGAACCTTGTTGCGGGGTGTCGACCTGCTGGTAGAAAAAGGGGCCAAACGCGTTTTCGCCGCGACGACCCACGGACTCTTCGCGGGTAACTCAGTGGAGGCCATCCAGAACTCCCCCATTGAAGAGGTCATCGTGACCGATACCGTTCCCATCAGTTCCTCAGCCCGTCGTGGAAAAGTCACCGTCCTTTCTGTCGCTCCCCTACTCGGCGAAGCGATCCGACGCAACTACTTCAATCTGTCCGTCAGCAAACTATTCGGTTAAGGAGACCACCTCGATGACCCAAGCCCTCAACCCATCACTGCGTCCCTCCTGGACAACCTTCAGCGAACTCTATCGAGACTACCCGGAACTGGGATTTCGGCTCGACCTCTCAAACGCTGGGATCAGCCTGGCTCAACTCCAGGAACTCTCAGCAAAACTTGAGCAAGCTCAAAAGGCGATGGCAGACATTGAAGCTGGCCACATCGCCAATGCCGATGAAAACAGGATGGTTGGCCACTACTGGCTCCGCAACGCCGCCAAGGCCCCCACACCCGAGCTCACCGATTGCATCGAGAAGACCATCGACGATATCAAACGTTTCGCCTACGTCCACAGCGGTCGGGTCAGCACCCCTCAAGGATTGAGGTTCGACACTGTCGTGAGTGTAGGGATCGGAGGTTCAGCCTTAGGGCCCCAGCTCGTGGAGCGAGCGTTGGGCTCAGCCGAGCAACCCATGTCCGTGCTCTTTCTCGACAACACCGACCCCCAGGGTGTCGATGACCTGCTGGACCTTCTGGGACCCGAGCGACTCATCACCACGATGGTCCTGGTCACCAGCAAATCGGGCGGAACGCCTGAGACGCTCAACGGTATGCTGGAGATGGAGAACGCCTTCAAACAGGCTGGCCTCCCCTTTTCGGGCCACGCCGTAGCGGTGACCGGAAACGGCAGCAAACTTTACCAGAAGGCCACTAGCGAACAATGGCTGGCGACCTTTCCCATGGAAGATTGGGTAGGCGGGCGAACCTCGGTCACCTCGGCTGTCGGCTTGGTTCCAGCGGCTCTGGGTGGAGTCGACATCGACTCCTTCCTCGCCGGTGCCCGGGAGATGGATGAACTGACTCGCAGCAGCGATACCCTGAACAATCCAGCTTCACTCTTAGCGGCAGCCTGGTACATCATCGGTGACGGTCACGGAAAGAAAGACATGGTCGTTCTCCCCTACAAAGACCGGCTCGAGCTTTTTAGCCGCTACCTGCAACAGCTCGTTATGGAGTCCCTCGGTAAGTCGGAAGACCGTCAGGGGGCACGCGTTGAGCAAGGTCTCGCCGTCTACGGCAACAAGGGCAGCACAGACCAACACGCCTATGTTCAGCAACTCCGAGATGGACTTCGCAACTTCTTCGTCACCTTCATCACCGTCGACGAGGTGCGCCGCGGCAGTCCTTTCGAGGTGGCCGAGGGGGTCCGAACCGGAGACTTTCTCAACGCGCTCTTCTTGGGCACCCGAACAGCTCTGGCCGAAGAAGGCA
The DNA here is from genome assembly GCA_964630575.1 of uncultured Burkholderiales bacterium. Lineage (GTDB taxonomy): Bacteria > Vulcanimicrobiota > Xenobia > Xenobiales > JADMJV01 > JAEXNA01. The sequence continues at coordinate 3,661 of CAZVVF010000035.1, forward strand.
GGCCCAACCTGACCCTCTCGATCACACACGTTTCCCCTTACCATCTAGCCGCCCTCATTGCTCTGTTCGAAAGAGCTGTGGGCATCTACGCCGAGTTGGTCAACATCAACGCCTATCACCAACCTGGGGTTGAGGCCGGAAAGAAAGCGGCCAGCGGCTCCCTGGAGCTGCAAGCCAAGATCCTAGAGACCGTAGGAAGCCAAGATATGACCCTCACGGATATCGCCCAAGAGATAGGCGCCTCGGACAGGGCGGACCTGGTCTACTATCTCTGCCGGCACTTGAGCAACACTGGGCGGCTCAAAATTTTAGGTAGCGGACCGGCCGCTAAGTTTCGAGCAATCTCTCACTCATGACGCAAATCCTCTGGTTTCAAGACCAAGAATGGGCTCTTCGCGAAGTGCGCGGCAAAGACCGCGTAGATTTTCTTCGTCGATTGACCACAAACGTTATCCCATCCACACCGAGTCCGCTGATTCATAACTTCTTCCTTTCGGTCAACGCCAAGGTCCAAGCTGAGTTTTGGGTCTGTGCGCAACCGGAGTACCTGGCCCTTCTGTGTCCCAAAGCCCAGGTTGACTCGCTCCAAGAGTGTATCGACCGATACCATTTTGGCGAGGATATCGAAGTCACAAGTCCAGAGGGCTCGCTCTTTGTAGTCGCCGGACTCACTGAGGATCCCCCAGAGTGCCAGACCGTCTTCAGCCCAGACCCCAGATACGGTGATGACTGCCGTTGGTGCTTCGTAGAACCAAACCAGGTCGAAGCCTTCCTATCCCGCTTGGAGCAAGAGGGTGAAACCATGGCCCCGGCCGAGTCCGAGCGCCGCCGCATTCTCGCTGGCCGGCCGAAGTTCGGTGTTGACTACGACGAGAACACCCTGTTTGTGGAGGTCGCCCAGAGGGGCGATTTCTCCGAGACTAAGGGCTGCTATCCGGGTCAGGAGATCGTGGCCAGGGTTCTGCATCGAGGCCGCCTAAATAGGCATCTCAGAGGATTCCGTAGTGAGACCGCCATTCCGAGTAGCTGGCAACTCAAGAGCGATGGCAAGGAAGTGGCCTCGGTTCGCAGCACGGTGACCTTGCCGGACGGGAGCAGCCTAGGTTACCTGCTGGTTCGACGAGAGTACGGAGCTCAGGGGCAAAGCCTAACCGGAGTCGACGATCAGGGAACGGAATACACACTCACAGTGACCCCCAGGACCGACGAGGTCTTGACCGGAGACGATGAATAGACACCGATTGACACTATGAAAAGTTACCTTCAACTCCTGAAGCAAGTCAGGGAAAACGGCGTCTTCAAGGCTGACCGCACGGGGACTGGAACCTACAGCCAGTTCGGAGCCCAACTCCGCTTCAACCTGGCCGACGGATTTCCAGCCGTGACCACAAAAAAGCTCTACTTCAAATCCGTGGTGACCGAACTGCTGTGGTTCCTGCGGGGCGATAGCAACACTCAATACCTCAAGGACAACAAGTGTACGATCTGGGACGCCTGGGCCGACGAGTCGGGGGAATTGGGCCCGGTCTACGGAGTGCAGTGGCGCCGTTGGCCAGGCAGCGATGGCGTCGAGTACGACCAGATCGCTCAACTCATCGAAAACATCAAGAGCAACCCCTCCTCACGCCGACATATCGTTTCGGCCTGGAATGTGGCGAGTCTACCGGACATGGCTCTCCCTCCCTGTCACACCCTCTTCCAGTTCTATGTTCTCGACGGAAAGCTCTCCTGCGGACTCTACCAGCGCAGCGCCGATCTCTTTTTGGGGGTTCCGTTCAACATCGCCTCCTACTCGCTGCTCACGCACATGATCGCCCAGGTCTGCGACCTTGAGGTTGGCGACTTTGTGCACAGCTTTGGAGACGTCCACATCTACGCCAACCACCTCGACCAAGTGGACGAACAGTTGGCCCGAGAGCCCAAAACTCTGCCCACGCTCTCCCTCGAGAGATCGGTCAAGGACATTGACTCCTTTTCACCCAATCATATATCGTTGGAAGGTTACCAGCATCACCCCGCGTTGCGGGCACCCATATCGGTTTAGGAGCAGTCACAAAGTGCAGTATTTTCACCATCCTTTACAGCCTACTTCAGGTGGAGTGGATAAAGACAAAGTCAAGGCGCTAACACTTTGGACCAAGATCGAGCAGGCACTTCGCAAGCAGAGTGGACCCGACCAGATTCTGTTCCACGCGGAATTGAAGCGGCTCTGTCTCGTGACCGAAGCCGCGCTTGAGCTTTGGGACCCTCAGGGAAAAACGGAGCAAGACCCCAAAGCGCTCTTCCTCAGACAACTTTCCATCCAACTTCGGATTCTAGCCCACATGAGAAAACTCAACACCGATCAGGTCGAGGCAGCCGCTAGTCGCGGCCATGCCATGGCAGCTCAAGACCAGAGCAAATCGGGCGCAGAGCATCTTCTCGACGCCCTGCGTGGCACCATCGAACTCAGCGATGAGCAACTCCTTGAAGGGATAGGAGTCCAACCCTTGGCCGCCGTTCTCGTTGAGGAGCAGAGCTTGTTCGAAGAACTCGGTGGTCTCTTCTTCCGCATCCACGACCACGTCACCAAAAGACGGAGTGATGTGGAACACACGCTGGGGCAACTCCTCATTCTGCATTCAAGAAAGAAACCCAATCCATGATCATCGAAATCGAAGGCAATCGAACCGAGAGCCTGCAAAAGATTCTCAAACTCGCCGAAAAGCACGGCAACACCATCGAGCAAATGCAAGGCCGTGGCCCCGTGGACACGCTCCACGTAATCGGAGACCCAACGGGTCTAGCCCAGCACACCGACTACCTCGAAACCATCCCCGGTGTAGGCCGAGTCTGGCGTATTTCGTCTTCCTACAAGAACATCGCGCGACGCGTCTCTGCCGGTCAACAGCGCTCCGTCATTCGAGAGTCGCGCTGTGTTGAAATTCCTGGGCCCGACGGCTTGGTTCGTCATTTTGGTGGCGAGAAATGCCTCTTCATTATCGGCCCAGACTCCGTCCAGACCCGAGAACAGGTCGTTGAAGCTGGTCGAAAGATCGCAGCGCTGGCTGACAAACTCGACATCCGGGATCGCGTCATGCTCCGCGCTGGAGCCTTCAAGCCCAGAACGCGACCCACCGACTTCCGGGGAATGGGTTTTGAGGGCATCGAACTGATGGATCAAGTTCGAGAAGAGACGGGTCTGCCCTATGTCTCTGAAGTCATGGACCACACCCTGGTGGAGCGACTCGCCGAACACTTGGACTGCTTTCAGATCGGAACCAGAAACGCCCAGGACTTCAAACTCTTGGAGACCATTGGAGACACCGGCAAGCCGGTGATCCTAAAACGGGGCTTTGGAAACGATGCCGAAGAATGGTTCAACGCCGCTGAGTACATCGCTAACCGGCAGAACCTCAATATCATGCTGTGCGAACGCGGGGTCAAAACCATGTTTTGCGGCAAAGGGTACAACCGCTTCACTCCAGACCTCAATGTGATCACTTACGCTCAGAACCAGACGGTCCTACCGGTGATCTACGACCCGAGCCACGCAGCCGGCAACGATAGCCTGGTTGTCCCCAATATGCTCAGCGCCATGGCCTTTCGCCCGGCCGCTCTGCTGGTTGAGACCATCCACGAGGAATCGTTCCGCAGCGAACAACTCTGCGACGCCAAACAGGCCCTCGCTATGGACCCTCTCGAGAACGCCATCAAAGCCGTACTGGACTTTGAGGCCCATATTCTCCCCCACCTCGACCGAGCCCAGCAGTACTTCGTCGACCGCGCCTCGGCTAAGGCTTAGCCGCCTCTTAGCCTTTTGCGTATAGCCTCGGCGAGGTCTTGGTTACCACCTCGACCTCCGCCGCGGCGTCGGCTATCCTTGCTGTCCTCGGCGATGGCGGCTTCCTCCACCGAGTCGTCCTTCTTATTCTTGCGTCGACCACTGCCGGAGCGTTGAGCCTGGTTCAAGAAACCACTGGTCATGCCGCTCTGAGTGAAGCCCTCACGCGGTCGGTTGCCAAAGGCGCTCTCGACCGCCGTGCGGTCCTTGGCCCTCTCGGCTTCCTTGGCCGCTTCCACCCGCTTGTTCTTCTCTTCCACCGCACCGGCATCGATCTTAGGCAGAGGCGTATAGGGAAAGAACTTGGGATTGGGCGCCGAGGAGACCTGCGACAAGATCGCTGAGATCTGCTCACTGCGAAGATAGAGAGAGGGAACCGGGACCGTTACACCACCACTGCCTGCAGCGGCTGTAGCCTGAGCGACCCCTTGACCCGGGGCTGGGCGTGCCGGAGCCTGGCCCAAACTCTCGAGATGCTTGTCTAGCTTTTGTAGATAGACCTTAGCCTGATTGTTCTCCGCATCAAGCTCTAGGACTTTATGAAGAAGTTCGCGACCTCGATCAAAAAGTTTACCCTTGAGCGCAATCTCGGCAGCCGCTAAGTAGTAACGACCAGCCTTCGGTAACTGCCCCATCTCTTCATACAGCTGAGCAACTTCAAGTCTCGCCTTAATTTCGTCTTGCGCCTTCATCCCCGTGTCCTTTCCCAACCATGTACTACTTCCAAGGAAATAGCATCAACCCAATAGCTCTCGTCCAGTAAGCGATCGCCTGGTCCAGTTTACCTCTCTGATAAAAGAGAGTACCCAAGTTATGATAGACATGCCAAAAACCTGGATTCAATTGTACAACTTTGTCCCATTCAAGAATAGCCAACTCTATCTTGCCCTGCTCTAAATAGGCTTCCCCTAGATTATAGTACGAAGGCCAGTGATTAGAGTGAACCCGTGTGACAGTCTGCCATTCTAGGATCGCCTCGTCCAACTGTCCACGATGATAGAAGAAGGTGTTAGCCAGGTTCCAATGAGCAGGCCAGAAGTCTTCCTCGAACTGCACAGTTTTTTGCCACTGGTTGATCGCCTCGTCGAACATCGAGCGCTGATAGTAGGCGTTGCCGAGATTGTTGTGGGCCTGCCAGAATCCGTGCTCGGCATTGGCCGCCTTTTCCCAGCCAGCTATGGCCAGGTCGGTGTTGCCTTGCTCCCAGTGCATGTTCCCAATGTTGTAGTGGGCTCGCGCGAAGTTCGGATTGAGCTCGATGCTCTTCTCCCAAAGCTCCACAGCACCGTCCAAGTCACCCTGTTCGAGCTTCATGGTCCCAATATTGTAGAGCGCCACGGCAAACTGAGGGTCGAGTTCTAGAGCCTTCTCCCAGTGCTTTATGGCTTCTTCTTTTCGGCCCTTTGAGTGAAAAGCGTTGCCCAGGTTGTAGTGAACCTCAGCGAATTGAGGATTGATAACCAAGGCCTTTTGCCATTCTTCAATAGCCGCGTCGAGCTTCTCTTGCTGAAAGAAACCGTTCCCGAGGTTGTAGTAGGCCGGTGCAAACTTCGGGTTGAGTATGGTCACCTTTCGATACTCCTCGATGGAGCGATCGATCTGGTTCTGGCGGTAGTAGGCCGAACCCATGTTGTAGTGCGCTACAAAGTTGTTCGGGTTCAGAGCGACGGCTTTGTTGTACTCGTCTACAGCCTCAGGGAGTTTGCCCAACCCATCCAGAGCGGTTCCCAAGTTGTTGTGGGTCAGCGCATTGTAGGGGTCGAGCACAGTGGCCTTGCGCCACTCCATAATGGCCAGGTCCAGCTTACCTTGCTTGTAGTAGTTGTTCCCCAAAATGTTGTGAAGGGCCGCCTCTGAAGGACTGATGTTTGTCTTGTAGAGGTCCTCTGAGACGTTGTCGGTCTCCAGAGCTTTGATGAGTTCGCCCACACTCTGAAACCGTTCGGTGGGGTCTTTGGCCATACACTTGAGCACAGCATCATCGATATTCTGGGGTACCTTGCGGTTGATCTCCCGCAGAGGAGTGGGTTCAGCGGTCAGATGCTGCTGGATAACAGCCGGAAGGTTGTCCGCTTTGTAAGGAACGCGACCTGCCAACATCTGATAGAGAACGATACCGAGCGAATAGATATCCGCTCGTCGGTCAACCTTCTCACCACGAGCCTGCTCCGGCGAAAAGTAGAAACAGGAGCCGATCATTTGCCCCGGTTGAGTCAGCGTCTGCGACATCTCGACCCAAGCGATTCCAAAGTCGGCCAGCTTAACTTCGCCGTCCTCGGTTACCATCACGTTGCCGGGCTTCACATCCCGGTGGACGATTCCATGCTGGTGAGCATAGTCCAAGGCATGGCAGAGAGGAATAAAGAGTTCAAGCGCACGATTCACATCGAGCGCTCCCTTTTGTTTTTCTAGAACGTCATCGAGGTCCGAGCCCTTGATAAACTCGAATACGAGATAGTAGATCCCCTCGTGCTCAGCAATATCGTATATCGCTACGATATTGGGATGGTTGAGCCGAGCGGCACCTTGGGCCTCACGGAGAAACCTTTCCTTGGCCTCTGGATTTCCGACCAGTTGCTGAGAGAGGATTTTGATCGCCGCAGGACGGTCCAAGAGTGGATCGTGACCGTGATAGACCACGCCCATTCCGCCCCGCCCCAGTTCTTCGATGATGTGGTAACGTCCAATGGTTGCGTTAATCATGTGGCCCTACGTTCGGTCTTCACAGAATCGTCCCCTCCGGCAAAAATTGAAAAATCCTGCCATCAAACAGTTCCACGAAAGACCCGTGGAGTGTGGTTCCCCAAGGCCAACCGAGGACACTCCGAACGAAAGCGCCGCAACAGTTCGGGTATGCCTATGGCTCGGCCCTTGGGAAGCGGAACATGAGCGGCGTAAAAATTCGGATCGATGTTCAAGGTTCGCAATTGAATCATGTTGATATCGAAGGTCTGAACGAACTCGATGAGAGCGTCAGCCTCCTCCGTTGCGTCGGTCCAACCCGGCATCATCAACAGATTGAGACTCACGTGGCAGCCCGCTTCGCGAGCCAACTTCGCCGACTCGAGAAGAGCTTCAAACTTGTAGCGACGCGGTTGATAGTAAGCTTCGTAAACACGAGGGAGCACGGAGTTGGTGGAGATTCGCAACGAGTCCAGTCCGGCATCGACGATCTTCTTCAAGACCTTGGGCAAAGAAGCGTTGGAATTGAGGTGAATCGTTCCGCGCCCCTGCAAGGGGGACAACTTCGCCACCGCCTCGGCGATGGCGTCTCCTGCCAAGAGAGGCTCGCCTTCGCAGCCCTGACCGAAACTGAAGATGGCCTCTTCCGAGAGCAGGTGATGGGACCCCAGTTCCACGATCTCATCGACCAGAGGACGAAACTTAAATCGCTGCTGAGGGCTCGGCGGTAGATCTTCCGGCTGCAAGGAGATACACCCTCGGCACTGCGCGTTGCAAGCCGGGCTGACAGTGACGGCCCCCTCCCAACGGTTCTCGAAGATATTCTGAGCGTTGTAGCATCCATATTCCAAGGCGCACGTCTCGAGTTGGGAAAGAATCTTGTTGTCCGGGAACTCCTCTTGAAGGCGCTCGATCTTAGCCTTGAGATCCGGGCGATGGTAGTGCTCTGGAGCCCAATGCGGATTGTCCTCGGTCCGAACCGCAGCGCACAACAGTTCATCACCTCTGGCAAAGACCGCCGTGTAACCAAAGAAAGGAAGATAGCCAGTCTCAGATTCGGGCTCCTCGAACGCCGGGAGCAAGGTTCGCGTCCAGCCCACCGGCAAACGCGCAGCGACAGCCAAACCGTCGAGCACAACCTGATCACCGTTGGGGTCTAGAGCAATGGCCAAGCGGTCCGGCAAGAGCTGCAGGTCGGCGTCGTCCGGCAGTGGAGTGAGTTCAGAATCGAGAGGCTCACGAAAATCGACACCAGAGCGAGCCAGTCCCAGAAGTCCTGGCACATCCTCGACCTGGCCGTCGGCCTCACGAGCGATTAACGGTAGAAGAGGCTGACGCCTGGCAGGCTGCCGGCGTCGCCTCTTCTGTTGTCCACGATTTGCCACTACGATCAGTGCGGACCAACCGGTCGAGTCACTCTTGAGAGAGACCCGCCCGGTCGATAACCCTTAAGGGCGCTTTACAGCGCGCCCTTGCCCAGAGTCAAGAGAAACTCTGCATTGGTCGTAGCGTTCTTCATCCGGGCGAGTACAGCCTCAGTGGGCTCTTGTTGATTGTCGTTGAGCATACTCAGCGCACGGCGCATCAGAATAATCTTCTGAAGCTCTTCAGCGGTCAGCAGCTTATCTTCACGGCGCGTACCCGACTTGATGATGTCGATGGCGGGATAGACTCTCTTCTCGGCCAAACGACGCGAGAGGTCGAGTTCCATGTTACCGGTACCTTTGAACTCTTCGAAGATGACTTCGTCCATTTTGGAACCCGTCTCAATGAGAGCCGTGGCGATAATGGTGAGACTTCCACCGTTCTCGATGTTACGAGCCGCACCAAAGAATCGCTTGGGAGTTCTCAAAGCGGCCGTGTCGAGACCACCGCTCAGAGTCCTTCCCGAAGGAGGCGTGATGTTGTTGTAGGCTCGTCCCATCCTGGTCAAGCTGTCCATCAGGATAACGACATCCTCACCCATTTCCACCATACGCTGC
>CAZVVF010000036.1:0-12119 GCA_964630575.1 uncultured Burkholderiales bacterium
ACTCTGTTGAGGTCTCCCCGAGCAGCCCAAAGGCGAACCTCAACCTGCCCGAGCAAGACTACCCCACGGCAAAGCACGAACGGGCGACGCGACCACCGCACCCACCTATCGACATCGACCGCGCCCCCCCACCCTTTCCACCTGCGGGGCCAGAGTCAGACTCGGCCCCGAACTTCCCTCCGCCACCACCGAACCGACACGCCGACGGTCGATTCCCCGGTCCTCCCCCTCGCCGCGACCGAACCTCGCCGAGGGGGCGCAGAACGCCACCGAACGCAGCCCAGGCCGACAGCTTTCCAGCACCTCCTCCGAGAGCCAAGAAGCGCGCTCCCCTCGAAGCCAGGGAGCAAGATCAGAGCATCCCCGGATATTGATGAGAGATCCCTCGTAGGAAACGAAACGCCGAACCTGAATCTATACAATTGTGGCACTTCCACCCGGCGGAATTTCAGAGACTCCTGACGGAGATAGAAAAAGGCTCATGCAGAGAGCCGACTCGTTTGCTATAGGCTCGGGCTTGAGAGAGGACAAAGACACCGACGACCTAGAGGAGTTCGACGACACCATGAAGTCTGTCATGAAGCAGAGCAAGGCCGTCGATACCGAAAAGGAAGAACAGAAAAGAGAGTTGTCCGAACATCGGGAAGATCAGGCCCAACTCGAGGCCGAGCGAAGAGGCTCGAGTTCGCCTTCCCACCAGCCCCTTCTGGGCTTGTCGGTTCTGCCCGGCATCACCGGCCCCAACCTCTCCATCGGCCAAACCCCCGAGAGCCATTCCAAGAAACGCTCTAGCACGGTCTCGGGCACAGACGAGACGACCATCGAGTCGGTCAGCCCTGAGATCGTTCAAGGCCTGAGAGCGGCCGGTCTCAAGTCACCTCTCACAAACCTTGACGATCCCCGCATAGCCGGCTCCGCCGAAGGGCTCAAGAACGACTTCGTCCTCAGCCTTCGCTCCAACGAGCGGGTCTACGTCTGGAGCCAAAACCTGTGCCATCAGATCCTCTCCATTGGACTGCACGAGAGCAAACTTGAAAGCGCGGTCGGCGAAACCGTGGAAACACTCACCCGTCGGGGTAGGAACGATGAGAAGGCCTTAAGAAAGAGGCCAGCGCCCTCCGCCGACTTTTCCGTCTGAGCAAACTATGAGCGAACTTTACATCCCCAATCTGGCAGCACGCCGCTTTGAAGACATCGACTTTGACCAAGTCCTCAACGAGAAGCGCCGTTTTCTCTGCGTCGATCTCGACAACACCCTGCTGCCTCAAACCGGATTCGACATCAGTCGACTGGTGGTCGAGAAACTCGACGCCCTACGCGAGTCCGGTCAAGTTGAAGACATCTGCCTGATCAGCAACGTGATCATTCCCGGCCCCAGGGTCAAGCGACTCTACGAGCTCGCCCAGAGACTGGCCATACGCCACGTGGTCCCTTGCTATTTCTTCAACCGAAAGCCCAAATCGTCTCCCTTCCGCAAGGCGCTCTCCCTCATGAAGGCCCAGCCCGAGGAGTGCGTCATGGTCGGCGACCAGATTTTTTCCGACATCTTGGGCGGCAACCGCCTGGGGCTCTACACCATCTGGCTAGAACCGATGTCGCCAGACAGCTGGTCCACCAGACTTGTGGGAAAGAGGCTTCGGGAGAAAAAAGTCATCAAACGCATGCGAGAACGGGGACTTTTGGACTATCAAACTTAGTCTTTCCAGGGGGAGCCAATCTCTCTATCGCAGAACCAACACGGCAAAAGAGGTAAACCAATGAGTGAAAAAAATGTGCAATGCGTCAAGTTGAATCAGGAACTGCCAGCCCTCGATTCGCCGCCTATTCCCGGACCGCTCGGCAAAAAAATCCAGGAGCAAGTCTCGGCCGAAGCCTGGAAGATGTTCGAAGAGCATTTCATTATGGTCACCAACGAGCTGAGACTCGACCTGATGGACGACTCTACAAACCAGATATTTTTTGACCAGATAGACCAGTTCTTGTTCAAAAACACGGCCAAGCCACCAGAAGGCTTCGTACCCAAGAGTGAGTAACCGGCTGCCGGTTGGATATCGATTTTACTGGGATGAACACTGTCGGCTCTGCAACACCCTAAAGCGGGTTGGCACGGCCCTCGATTGGTCCCACAAAATCACCTTTATCCCTCTCCTGAGCGACGCCGCCGACATCGACCTCGGCCACCTGACCTTCGAACAACGGATGGCCAGCTCCCACCTGGTAGCCCCCAATGAGCGCGTCTATTCCGGCGGTGAGGGAATCCTGGAAGTGGCCTCCCTGCTCCCACTGATGATGCCGTTTGTCTTCCTGTTCCGCCTTCTGCCCAAACACCGAGCCCTAGCCGACAAGCTCTACGGGTTCGTCGCCTCCCATCGGGGAGTTCCTTACGGTGGGTCTTGCCGTGTCAACTTTGACGAAGAAGACGTCCAGCCCGACTCAAACTCCTAAGAAGAGCTGCCCTGTCCTATACCTCGGCAAATGGTTGGACTCCATAAAGTACGCTTCGCAGGCCGCGCTCAACTTGTCGGCGAGAGCCATCTTTGCGGGATGAAGAAACACATAGAAGCGCCACAAGCGCCTATGCCGCTCCTGCAGAATTCCTATTTCATCAACCGGCAGCGAATCCAAGAGCCGACACTGGCCCGAGTCCACCCGGACCGGGAGCTTGGCTTCCTTGAGTTGCATTTTTAGGGCCGGACAGTAGAGAATGAGATCTTCGGCATTCAGATTGAGAGATTGCGCGAGTTCACGCTCGGCTCGGGACCGCTCTTGGGCCGACTGGTGAAATCGCTCGACCAACTCGATTCGACGCTCCATCGGCAGTTCGGCCGTCAAAAGATAGACCCGTTTATAGAGTCGGCGCGAACGCAGCGCACTCAGCAACCGCTTAACGATGACCACCTCACCGTACTGCAACTCGAGCAAACTCAACAAGCCCTCATCGGTCTGCTTGGCCAGAGTGGCCAGCGACAAGCCCTCTCCAGTCGCCGCCTCGACGGCTCGACTCACCATGGCACCCGAGACCGTTTTGGTGTGATGAAAATAGACCCTCTCGGATAGAAAATAGCGAATCCTCAAGAGATGAATGACCTCAGAGAGCGCGTCTTGGCGGAGCACTCCTGACTTCTGAGCGTCCAGATAGAGGGTTGGCTCCTTGCCTGTGGTCAGTTTGAACAGGTGAAAGATGCGCTCGTCGTATTTCTGCGAGAGCCCACAATGGAAGGCGTCGCGCGCTAGGTAATCAAGAAGATCCGAGGCCACAGCACCAGCGAAAATCTGATTCTGCCAGAGTGAGGAATCCAACAGGATGCTGAGAACGTCGTCGAGCAAACCCAACTTTTTCAGGGCTTTGCCCAACTCCCCTTGAGGAAGAAAGCGCTTGATTCGGCTCGGTGTGTCGTGCCGCTCGAACAGGCGGCGTTCATCCTCCAAGGTATGACCGAACGGAACGTGAGTGACATCGTGAACGAGAGCCGCAGCAAGGACGGCCAGTCGCTCACTGGCACTCATCTTCACCTTGAGCCGATTCAGCAATCTCAGCGTCAACCAGCAGGTGCCTAGAGAGTGTTCAAAGCGAGTGTGCACAGCACCGGGATAAACGAAATAGGCCGTTCCGAGTTGATGAATCCCTCTCAGCCTTTGAAACTCCCTGGTGTCGATCAGGCTCATCAACTCCATGGGGAGTTCCATGTCCCCGTGCACCGGACAGCGTATAATTTTGGTCTTTGATTTTGGCAACAGACGAATCCCTTCTCCCGTTTTCGCCTCTGGCCTTGCCGAACAAAGACACAGACCGAGCTCGGCAGGCTCCATCGGCACCTAATAGGGAACCCTACGAGAGCGAGGAAGCAGCACTGATGAAGCAAAAGCTCAAGACGCTGACGATGGGGCTTTTCCTGACCCTCTCAGTGATATCTAGCGGACTCAGTCGAGAACACATCCCCCCCTTTAAGACCGTGACCGAAGGGGTCGAGTTCCGAGAAGTCCTCCTGGAACACCCGCGAGCCATCTCTATCCTCCAACTGCGCTGCGATCCCGGCAAGGTCCGATTCAATCTCTTACTGGGAACGGACCGAAAGGCCCAAAGGACAGCCACCGCACGGGAAATGCAGAAGGCCTTCAAGCAGATCGCCGTGGTCAACAGCTCCTACTTTGATGATCGAGAGCGAATTCTCGGATACGCCGAGCGAGTGGGCCAGGTCGTGAACCCCCAGGTGGCTGAGGACGGTATCTTTTCGGCCTTCTTCTATTGGGACGGTCGGCGAGCCGGCTTCAAGCGAAGAGGCGAGGCCTTACCCAAAAACGTGCCGGTCCTCTTCCAGTCGGGACCTCGGTTGGTGTGGGACTCAGAAGCGGTGTTCCGCCTGGAAGAAACAGCCTTGGCCAATCGTTCCGTCCTCTCCGTCGATGACTCAGGACGGGTCTCCATCTTCGTTATCGGCGGAGCCTCCAGAGTCACCCTCGCCGAACTCCCCAAACTCCTCATGGCACCGGTCGACAAGGGCGGCGTCTCGTCGAGACGAGCCCTCAATCTCGACGGTGGCAAATCGACCCAATTTTGCCTGCACACCCCGCAAAAAAAGACCTACCTACCCGTCTTTGTTAGCGTGCCCGTATTCCTGGGCGTCTCCAGAAAATAGAGCCCGAAAAGCACGATTTGCCCCCCTCGGCGCTAGTAGGCTCCCCGGTTAAAGGTTTCGCCCTCACCGCCGAGAAGCGGCGCGGGTGAAAATCCTAATCATCGGAGCGGGCCAACTAGGCTACCACACAGCCGAGAAACTGGCTCGCGAGCATTGCGATGTCACCATCATCGAGAAAGATGAAAACCGCTCTCGCTATCTGCTGGAACATCTCGATGTTCAGGTGCTCACCGGAAGCGGTTCAAGCCCGGACATCCTCAAGGCCGCTGGCGTTGAAGAGGCCGACTTTCTAGTGGCGGTGACCGACTCCGACGAGGTGAACATGGTAGCCTGCCTGATAGCCGCAGCCCAAACCAAAACGCCTCGAAAAATCGCTCGCATTCGAAACACCCAACTCCTCAAGCACTCACGGGTCTTCGGCCAGGACTTCTTGAACGTCGACTACTCCATCAATCCAGAGGACGAGGTGGTCGCTGAGATCGAGCGTCTCCTGGAGATTCCAGGCTCCACCGACATCGCGACCTTCTGCCGGACTAGAATTTCCGTGGTGGGATTTCGTATCCCCGAAGGCTCTCCAGTCGTCGGCCCGAGCCTGGGCGAACTGTGGAAGAACGGCACCACCAAAAACAAACTTCTCTTGGCGGCCATCGAACGCAATCAACAAACGATCATCCCCGACGGTAGTCTTTGCCTCAAGGCCGGTGACATCGCCTTCGTGGTTCATCCGTCGAGCAGCTTGGACCAGATCTATCCGGTTCTGGGACTCCGCCCCAAACCCGTCAGACTGGTCATGATTTCGGGTGCGACCCGCATCGGGATTGAGCTCGCCCGGCGTTTGCAAGAAAACTCCAACATCACGGTCAAGCTCATCGACCCGGATCGAGCCAAATGCACCGTGCTCGCAGAGAAGCTCGACAGAACCCTCGTTCTTTGTGCCGACCCGCACAACGAGGACGTCCTCAAGGAGGAGAACATCGACTCCTGTGACGTCTTCATCGCCTGCGGTGACGAGGACGACACCAACGTTCTCATCAGCCTACTAGCCGGCGGACTCGGTGCCAGACGGGTCATAACGATGGTCAATCAGGTACGCTACGTGAGCTTGGTCCAAGCCGTTGGAGAACACGTGGCCCTGTGTCCGAAACTGATCGCCGTCTCTCAGATCGTGCAGTTTATCCGACGTGGAAAGGTCGTATCCTTAGCCGCCTTCGGCGACGATGAAGCAGAGGCCATGGAGATCATCGCTCTAGAGGGTTCCAAACTCATCGACACCCCGCTGAATCAACTCAGTCTTCCCAAGGGAGTCATCGTTGGCGCTGTGATGAGCCGAGACCAGTTGATGATCCCCAACGGCAGTACCGTGATCAACGCGGGGGACCGTATCGTATTTTTTGTACAGACGGCTGTCCGGAGTCAACTCGAGAAGCTCTTGGTCGGCACAGAGATACTTTAACCCGTGATTCTTATCGTTCACCTTCTCGGCTTTCTCTCTATGGCGCTCGGCGTTTTTATGCTGCCCTCGCTCGGTATCTCGTTCTACGATGGCGGCAGCGATCTGCTACCACTGCTCATCTCCGCCACCATCTGCATCGTGGCTGGCTCCGGGGTCGCCGGACTCACTCGCGAGCATCAGGGCAACCTCGGCCTCCGAGACGCCTTCAAGGTGGTCACGCTCAGTTGGTTCCTGGCCGGAGCCCTGGGTAGCCTCCCTTATTTCCTGGCCTCTGTCATGGAGCCCGACATCGGGATCCTCTTTCCCACCTACGCCGACTGCTTCTTTGAATCGGTCTCCGGCTTCTCCACCACAGGCTCCACCATCTTGTCGGACATCGAAGCGGTTCCGCGAGGGCTCCTGTTTTGGCGAGCCATGACTCATTGGCTCGGCGGCATGGGGATCGTAGTCTTGTCCATCGCCATCCTCCCACTCCTGGGCGGCGGTGGTATGAACCTTTTCAAGGCTGAAGCGCCAGGCGGAATCCTGCCCGACAAGCTGGCCCCCAGGATCGCCGAGACCGCGCGCTCGATGTGGTGGGTGTACATCATTCTCACCCTGGCCGAGACCTTTTTGCTCCTGATCGCCGATATGTCGCTCTACGACGCCTTGGCGCACTCCTTCGCCACCGTGGCGACAGGGGGATTCTCTACGAAGAACACGTCCATAGCCTACTTCGATAGCTCCTTGGTGGACTACATCATCAGCCTCTTTATGTTCTGTGCCGGGGTGAACTTCTTTCTCCACTACCAGGCTCTCAAGGGCAAACCGAAATCCTACTTCAAAGACAGCGAGTTCAAATTCTACGCTGGCACGATCCTTCTCGCCATTGTCATCGTGGTCTTCAACGTGAGCCACCTCTACCCCGAGAATCTAACCCGAGCCATTCGCGACAGCGTCTTTACAGTGGTCTCTATCGTTACTACCACGGGCTTTGGAACGGCCGACTTTGAACTCTGGCCGGAGCTCTCGAAGTTTCTCCTCGTCACACTCATGGTCATGGGAGGCTCTGCCGGCTCAACAGCGGGTGGTTCCAAGTGCTTGAGGGTCCAGATCTTTTTTAAGGCTGGCTACCGCGAACTCAAGCGAATCCTGCACCCCGCCGCCATCATTCCTCTGAGAATAGGCCGCCGTGCCGTTCCCGACTCCTCGGTGGCTTCCGTCCTGGGTTTCATCACCTGCGTAGCCGGACTCTTTCTGTTCGCCTCTGCGGTCCTGACCGCACTCGGTCTCGACCTCGTCACATCCTGCACCGCGGTCATCGCCTGCATCTTCAACATCGGTCCCGGACTCGGCCAGGTTGGGCCTACGGAGAACTTCGGATTTATGCCAGGTCTAGCAAAAATCGTGCTTTCGTTCTGCATGATTCTAGGGCGTCTGGAAGTCTACACCGTTTTGGTCATGCTCATACCAGACTTCTACAGGAAGTGAGCCTCGGGCTTCAGGAGCGCTGAAGGCTCGGCAACTGGTCTACGACGCTCTTTGACGGGTCCATCAGGGTGCACTTTTCACAGTCGTTGTTGAGCTTGCCGAAATCGAGCTTGGTCATCTCTTCCAACTGACCAATGGGGACCCTGTACATATTGAAGTCACTCTCAGTCTCGAGATGCTCTTCCGGATTTCCAGCGCCCAAAAGGTCGTTCTTCTGAGACATCACGAAGGCTTCCGACTGCAGGCCTTTCTCGGGGTCTCGCCAGGCCACAACCTTCCAAAACTCCTGAGGGATCTTGGTTGGCTCTTTGAGCTTCCCACCGTTGTCAAAAGAGGGGTCCGTCTCAGAAAAGACCGGTCCGGTCAAAACCGTGACTCTCCGATTCTCCGCTTGAGCCCTATCGAGAACTCTGTTCTCAAGATCCAGCCACTCATCCTGATTGAGGTTCTCGTGTTGAAGGGCCGCGTTGGTATAGACAAATGTGTCGGTGCTGCCCTGCTCCGCGTTGTCGCCCCATGTGGCATCTCGGCGGCGGACCATGTGCCCGCGATCGATGTCATTCTTCTTGTAGGCTTCATTCCCCAACTGATGCTCTCTTGAGATCCGCGGGTCGAACAACCATTTGCCGCTCCGTGCTACCTCTTTGACCGCACCACCGTCGATATTCACGGCCGTGAAGAACGGCATGCGGCGCTCCTTGTTCATAACGATGGAAAAATTGGTGTACTCCAACTCGTTCTTGCCCGGGTCGTCAACTCTCGGTGCGGCCTTGTCGGCGATCGAAGCATCGAGAGTGGGCAGTGGCAGGTTCTCACCCAAGAATCCCTCATCGTAGCCGTTGCGGTCGATATAGGGACGATACCAATCGTTGCCGATCTGAATCCTCTTCTCGCCGTTGACATCGACGACTTTCCCTTTGCCCGCGAGACGCCGCATCTGGGTCTCAGGGTCCTTCTTAGTAGAAAAAGCACCCGCCTGAAACGTGTCCAGCGGAAGACTAGCCAAGTCTTGCGGTGGCCTCTTGCGGCGCGGCCGCCCTGAAGAGAGGGGAGAACTGTTGTTACTTTGATTGACGATCACTGTTTTCACGACCTTAACGATTAAAGTATCACTCAAATCTGCCTCCTGACAAGATGACCCGACAAAAAGGAGTTGCCGAGAGTCTCCATCAAGGCCAGACCATGAGCCATCACTTTCCCCACCCCCTTCAGGCCCTTCAAGAGCACTTCGGCTTCGCTCAGTTCCGGCCCGGCCAACAGGAGGTGATCGAGACTCTGCTCAAGGGGCAAGGCGCCGCCGCCGTTTTCCCTACAGGAGCTGGCAAGTCGCTCTGCTACCAACTGCCTGCGATTCTTCTCCCCCACCTCACCTTGGTGGTCAGCCCCCTGCTCGCTCTGATGAAAGACCAGGTGGACGCCCTGCGAAAGAGGGGCATCGAGGCCGCCCGCCTAGACTCCAGCTTGAGTGTGGAGGAATACGCCGACGTGCTCAAACAGGCTCGCTCAGGGACGCTAAAGCTCCTCTACGTGGCCCCCGAGCGCTTCAACAACGAACGGTTTCGCCAATCCTTGAGCCACCTCAAGGTCTCGCTGATGGCTATCGACGAGGCTCATTGCGTCTCGGAATGGGGCCACAATTTTCGCCCCGACTACCTCAAGCTCCGCCGCTACGCCAAGGCCTGCCAAGCCGAGCGGGTCCTGGCCCTAACCCCGACCGCAACACCCCAAGTCTTAACCGACATCTGTCAACGTTTCGAGATCGATCGCGCGGTGAGGACGCCCTTTCACAGGGCCAACCTTCACCTCAAAACCACTGTCGTCAACGACGCGCGGGCCAAGCTACAACAGCTCATTGGCAGCCTACGCCAGCAAAAGATGCTGCCCGCCATCGTCTACGTCACCCTGCAGCGAACAGCGGTGGAAGTGGCCGAGGCTCTCAGAGGGGAAGGCTTTGACGCTCAACCCTACCACGCTGGGCTCGACCCCACACGGCGCTCTGAGACCCAAGAGTGGTTCTTGAGATCCGACTCTGGAATCGTGGTGGCCACCATCGCTTTTGGGATGGGGATCGACAAACCCAACATACGAGCGGTCTACCACTACGATCCCCCCAAGAGCTTGGAGAACTACTCTCAGGAGATCGGGCGGGCGGGGCGCGATGGCGAGACTTCGCTGTGCCAGGTGTTCTATTTCCCTCCCGACCGCATCCCCTTAGAGAATTTCGTCTACGGCGACACCCCGACCCGCGACTCGATTCAAAGCCTTCTCTTTGAGGTGTTCGACGGCCGCGACGAACTCGTGCTCAACCTAGACCGGCTCGGTCGCGACCACGATCTTAGACCGCTGGTTTTGAGAACGCTCCTCACCTACCTTGAGCTCGACCAGTATCTCGAAGCGCTGACCCCCGTGTACGCCACCTACAGATTCAAGCCCAAGGCTCCCTCCAAAGAGATATTGCATCACTACGAAGGGGCGGAGAGAGAGTTTCTGATCGGGGTTCTCAAGCATTCGAGCAAAAAGAAGATCTGGTTCGACATCGACATCGACAGCACCGCTCAGGCTCTCGGGTGTCAGCGTTCCAAGGTTATCGAGGCTTTGGACCGCTGCGCCCTGGACAACTGGATGGAGGTCAAGGCCAGCAACCTCCGTTTTCGCTACGCCCTTTGCCGAACCCCCGAGGACCTGCCGGGTTTGGCAAAGCAACTCTTTGAAAAAGCCGAGACCCGGGAAAATGCCGAAATCGAACGGCTCAACCAAGCCCTTCGGCTCGCCACCGAACCCGGTTGCATCTCGCGACGCTTGGCTTTGCACTTCGGTGAAGAACTCGGTCAAAACTGTCTAACCTGTAGCGATTGTCTAGGAGAGAGCACTCAGCAAGCCTTACCGTGCTCACCCCAAGAGTTTGAGATAGGTCGCCTGCCCGAGGGTCTCAAGGAACCTCGAACGGCTGCCAGGTTCCTCTGTGGCTTGACCTCTCCGGCCCTGCAAAAACTCCGACTGAGCAAGCACCAGGACTTCGGCCGACTGGCCCACCTCTCATTCTCCCGAGTTCTCGAGCGCCTCCAAGCCCGTTCATAAATTTGTAAACTCTCGGCAAGAAAGCTGTTACGTTTCGGCTTTAATTTGGTCCGAAGCTCTTCTTTATGCTGGTTGTAGAAACAGTTCTTAAGGAGTCTACAATGCTTATCTCATCCCGATGCTATCCACCCCACCCCGTCTCTTGGTTCGCCCTCCCAATAAAAACAACGCACCGACCCGGCTCTTCCTGCTCCCAACGGCTCGATCCCTGGAAGAGCGACTCCTCGTGCTTGTCGTTTGAGGCCCGAGCTTCGATCTTGATGAGAACTCTCTACTCCCTGGCCAAAGGCAAACAGGGATGGACAAGGGTGCCCGCTCAACCCCAGTTCGGTCGGTTCGATCGTGGCCTCAGGGGCCCGACTCGGTGCCTGGTCGGAACAGCGGCCTCAAGTATCGCGAGGGGATCGCGCGGCAATCCCTCCAAAGCCCAGAGCAGCCAGCCCGCTGCCCCCCTAGAAAAGAAGACCAGCACAGGGGCCACAGTCCGGCCGCTCTGTCAGAACAACTCGGTCTCCTGTGGACAAACCTCAGTGGCCATGGCTGTCAACTCCCTCACTGGGGGCTCTCTCGACGACCGCGACATCAATCGCAAACACGGCTTCTCCCTGCTCACGGCCCTGCGGAGCGAATCCCGGCCTGCTGGCTACACCTGGACTGACGGTGGCGACTTCCAAAGCCGGGACTGGAGGCTTCTGGAGAAGAAACTCAATGGAGAAAAAACACCGGTCATTATGGGTTTGAACGGCCCGAACTTCTCGCCATCAGGGCGCGGTCACATCGTCACCCTTCTGTCGGTGAACGGCAAGACCGTGAGCTACGCCGACCCGGCTGATGGAAAAATCAAGACCACGACAAAGAGCGCCATCGAATCGGCACCAGGCCATCCTCAGGGGAAGTTCTTCTTCTACGCGAGCAAAAGAGGGTAGATCACTCGATACCCTCGGCCTCATTGAGGATTCTTCGGTCGATAACAAAAGGACCGGCAGGCAAAAAGGCGCTGACAAAAACAAAGGCTGCGGTTTTTAGGTCCCACTTCAGAGCCCTCCAGAGCATCAGGCCAAAGATGCAATAGGCTACGAACAGACCTCCGTGAATGGTGCCTGCGATCCTCACCGCGAGCGGCATGTCCCACACGTACTTTAGCGGCATCGCTATCAGCAGCAAGACAAGAAAGGAGGTTCCCTCTAGATACGCTATGATTCGGAAGAGCTTGATCATCAACTTTCAATCAGTACGCTTAATTTAAGAATGTGGTCGCAAAATTGGGCTTCAACACAATCCGGCGACCCATCGTGCGATGCTTTTACCAGCGAGAGCGGATACCTTTTCCAAAGCGAGCCCGCCGGACGAACTTCGCAAAACACACAGAATTGTTAACTATCTTAACGGAAAATAGTTTCAAGTTTACAAACTTTACCTCTCTGAAACACTCAAGGGGCCCCTTGCGGTCCGTTCCAACCTATAATGAACCTACAAGCGAA
>CAZVVF010000037.1:0-12035 GCA_964630575.1 uncultured Burkholderiales bacterium
AACGGGGCTCTCTTGAAGAAGGTTGGAGAAAAAGCTCGCAAAGATCTCGAAGCCCACTGGGGAAAGCCGATCTATCTAGACCTTTGGGTCAAGGTGAAAGAGGATTGGCGTGACAGGGATGACTGGCTTCGATTTCTTGGCTACAGCTAGCGCGGAGGAGGTTGTTTTGTGGAAGGCGAACGGCCTCTGCCTTGGGCAACACCGGAGGATTTGAGTTCCACGGACTGCCACTGGGTTAAAGGGAAAGGTAAATTTTATGATTACGAACTACGAAGCTCTCGGAATGATAGAGACCAAAGGGTTGGTGGCCATGATTGAGGCTGCCGACGCTATGGTTAAGGCGGCTAACGTGAAGCTGATCGGCTACGAAAAAATCGGGGCTGGATATGTGACAGCACTCGTACGAGGTGACGTTGCGGCTGTGCGTGCGGCTACTGATGCCGGAGCTGCTGCGGCACGACGCGTTGGTGAACTGATCGCGGTTCACGTGATTCCGCGTCCGCACAAGGACCTCGACGATGTTCTTCCCATCGCCCCACCGAGCACCAAAAAGTAGTAGTTTGAGGTTTGTCCTCAGAGCTTGACAACTTAGTCGAGGTCATTACCGAACTCGTCCTCGACCAACTCGCCGCAGCCGATGGCGGCTTCGCTCCGTCGACCGACGTTTCTGTCTCCGTAGGCAGTCGTGGGTCGAAGTCTGGAGCGAAGTTGCTGGTCGTTGCCGGGCCTCAGCGCACGGATAGCTGTTTGTGGGAGTCGCTGGGCCGGGCCGATGGCGTGGTCCCTTCGGTGCTGGATGACAGCGCTGGAAAGCGGCTGCCGGCTCTGTGTTCGAGTTGGACGGTCGAGTCCCGTACCCTCGACTGGTCTGGGATCGTTTCCGATTACAAGGCGGTGCTCTTGTTTGGGCCGAGTCTTCCCGTGCTGGCTTCCATCGCCAATTTTGGCGACGGCAATACCGCCTCGGCGGGTCTGGCTGTGGCCGCCTTGGCTACGGGTTTGCCGGTCTTTATTGATGACTGTGCGGTTCGGGATTTTCGGCGTCGAAGCTCACGGTTGGCCGGCGGCTTCGTTCGTCGATTCGAGGAGCTGCACCAGGTGGTCTCCTCTTTCGGTGTCGAATTCGGGGGGGTCTCTGAACTCCCCGGCTTCTTGGACCAACTCGGCGGTGGTGGTAAGGCCGGCTCCGTCTCGTCCGCCCCACGTTCTGGTGGGCGCGATGTGATCACCGTTGAGGATGTTGAGGCTGTACGAAGTTCTGGCTCTAAGAGGATCGGCATAGCTATGGGTTCGATCGTAACTCCACTGGCTAGGCAGCGGGCCGAAGAATGGGGGATTGAGGTTGTGTTTCAGTGACCATTGGAAAAGTGATTGGCACGGTTGTTTGCACGCAAAAGTCGGTGTCTCTTGAGGGCGCTTCCTTGAAGTTGGTGCAGCCGCTTTCTCCCACGGAGTTGACGGCTGTGGGCAACCCCCTGGTGGCAGTCGATGCTGTGGGGGCCGGAAGGCACGAGCTCGTGCTTTTGGCAGCGGGCTCTTCGGCGAGGCAGACCGCTGTGACGACGAATACGCCGTGCGATGCCGTGATAATGGCTATCGTTGATAACGTGGAGGTTCACGGCAACGAGGTTTTCAGGAAGGGCGAAGGTGAGGTATGAGTATCGATCGTGACCTTGTGAAGCAGATTGTGGAGCAGGTTGTTCGCGCTCAACTGGCGGGGACGTCTGAAGGGCAAGGGCGGTTGCGGGAGTCCGTTTCGGTAGACGTTGGTCGCGACGGAATTTTCGTGAATTGTGACGACGCCGTGGCCGCTGCTGAGGATGCCTATCGGGCTTGGCAGGAGGTCTCTCAAGAGGTCAAGGCAGCTTGCATTGAGCAGATGAGGACCGTAGCGCGCGCTGAGGCTCGAAATATGGCTCAGTTGGCAGCCGCCGAGACCGGGCTTGGTCGGGCTGAGGACAAGGTGAAGAAGAACCTTCTGCAGGCCAATAAGACGCCGGGACTAGAAGACTTGGCTCCACGGGTTTTTACCGGTGATAGAGGCTTGAGTCTGGTGGAGAACTCTCCCTTTGGAGTGATCGTGTCGGTCACCCCGACGACCAATCCGGTCGCCACCATTATCAACAACGGAATCTCCATGGTCAGCGCTGGCAATTCGGTGGTCTTCAATCCTCACCCGCGGGCCAAGGGTTGCTCCACGAAAATGATTCAGCTTTTGAATCGCGCTATCGTTAAAGCTGGCGGTCCCAACAATCTTCTCACTTCAGTCTCAGAGCCTAGCATTGAGACGTCCAAAGCTTTGATGCATCACTCCAAGGTTCGCTGTCTCGTGGTTACGGGTGGACCTGGTGTGGTGATGCAGGCTATGAAGAGCGGCAAGAAGACGATCGCTGCCGGGCCTGGAAATCCGCCAGTGGTGGTCGATGAGACGGCCATTGTGAAGAAAGCCGCGCGCGATATCGTGGCCGGGGCCTCCTTTGACAACAACGTCATGTGCACGTGTGAGAAAGAAGTGCTCGTCGTCGAGAGTCAGTTCTCTGCGCTCAAGAATGGGCTCGTGGCCAACGGCTGCTACGAACTCAACCAGCGACAGCTCGACATGCTGACCAAGGTGATTTTTCCGCCTCCTGCTGTAGGGGAGACGAAGCTGAAGCTCAACGCTTCCCTGGTGGGGCAGCACGCGAGTGATATCGCCAAGATGATCGGGCTCGACTTGCCGCAAGAGACTCGCCTGTTGATCGCGGAGACAGATTTTTCACACCCCCTCGTGATGAAAGAGCAGATGATGCCTGTTTTGCCCCTGGTTCGTTGTCGCTCTGTGGAAGAGGCTATCGACAGGGCTGTTCTGGCTGAGGGAGAGCGCTTTCATACGGCGGTCATTCATTCTCAAAACATCAACAATCTGTCGCGGATGGCGCGGGTTATGAACGCCAATATTTTTATAAAGAACGGACCGAATTTCGCGGGTCTTGGTTTCGGTGGTGAGGGGCACACAACGATGACTATCGCCGGGACGACTGGAGAGG
Source organism: uncultured Burkholderiales bacterium (assembly GCA_964630575.1). Lineage (GTDB taxonomy): Bacteria > Vulcanimicrobiota > Xenobia > Xenobiales > JADMJV01 > JAEXNA01. The sequence continues at coordinate 3,027 of CAZVVF010000037.1, forward strand.
GCATCACGTCAGCCCGAACATTTACGAGAGAGCGACGATGCGCTCTTATTGACCATTTTCGCATTCTGTAGAGGAGCAGTAGTATGAAAGTCTTGATCGGAGCCGACCACGGTGGTTATGAGCTCAAGCAAGAGTTGATCGGTTGGATGAGGGAGCGAGGGATAGATTTCCTGGATTACGGGACCCACTCCTCAGACGCCGTGGATTATCCCGACTTTGCTCTCCTTGTCGCTCAGGGGGTTGTTTCGGCACCGGAGGAGTACGTCGGGATTGTTATCGACGGAGCCGGGTGTGGGAGCGCTATTGCGGCCAACAAGGTTCCTGGGGCGCGGGCAGCGGCTTGCTACTGTACCTTCACTGCTAAAAATGCTCGCCGGCACAATGCTGCCAATATTCTCTCCTTGGGCTCCAAGGCGGTAGGGGCCGAGAATGCTAAGGAGATCGTGGCCGCATTCTTGGATTCTGAATTTGAGGGCGGACGCCACTCTAGGCGAATCGAGAAGATCATGGCGATCGAGCACCGGTTCAATAAGGTGTCGCCCTAAGTGTTCCTGGCTCAGGTGTGTGGCACGGTGGTCGCTGACCACAAGCTTCCTGAGCTTCGGGGGGCTAGTTTTCGCATTGTTCAGCCGGTCGATGAATTGGGGGCCTCAACGGGGCCTATGATCGTGGCGGTGGACAATATATCGAGTCGAGACGGAGATCTTGTCTATCTGGTAAAGGGAAAAGAGGCCATTATTCCTTGGAAGAAAACCGATCTGGCTCCCTTTGATGCGGCCATTGTCGGCTTGGTGGACGGGATGGATCTGGCGTGATCTTTTCAAGAGTGATCGGCACCATCTGGGCTACCGAGCGGGTGGAGAGTATCAAGCAGGTCGCTCTGAAGATGGTGGCACCCTGTTGTCCTCACACGGGCGAGAGGAAGGGGCCTCCCGTTTTGGCTGTAGACTTGGTCGGATGTCGAAAAGATGACCGTGTGTTGGTCGTGTATGAAGGCAGCTCCACCCGGTTTGCGCTTGGAGATAGTGAGACGCCGTGTGAGGCGATCGTCGTTGGAATTGTCGACAGAGTTGACGTGGAGGAAGAGTAGAAGATGGATATCGAGAGTCTGGTCAGTCGTATCACCCAAGAGGTAATCAAAGAGATTTCGAGCTCAAAGGAAGATGCTGTGGCGGCGGTGGGGGCTTCCCCTTTGGTGACGCGCGACGGCAAGACCTGTATGCTGCGCACGACTGGCGAGTGTGCTGGTGTAGGCTGCTGTGCCGAGTTGGTTCCCGAGAGTGTTCGCGAGGTCATGCACCAGGGTGCTGACCGGGTAGGGAACAGGTTGGGTGGAGTGGTGGATGCGGCGGATATTGCCGCTCGCATCGACCACACGTTGCTCAAGCCCACGGCGACGTCCGACGAGGTTCGTGAACTCTGTCGAGAGGCCCGAGAGTATCAGTTCGCGTCAGTTTGCATCAATCCGGCTTACGTGAGTCTAGGGGCCGAGTTGCTCCGTGGCTCCCCTGTCAAGGTCTGCACGGTGGTCGGTTTCCCTCTGGGAGCGACGACCTCGTTTACGAAGGCGGCAGAGACCAAAGAGGCGGTTGCCAATGGTGCCGATGAGATCGATATGGTCATCAATATTGGGGCCCTGAAAAATGGCGAAGACCACTTGGTTGAGCAGGATATGGCGGAGGTCGTTCGGGCCGCTAGTGGCCGGGTGACGAAGGCTATTTTTGAGACCGCTCTGCTCTCCGATGACGAGGTCGTGAGGGCCTGTCGGATGGCGAAGAGGGCTGGACTGGATTACGTCAAGACCTCCACGGGATTTGGGCCTGGAGGGGCAACGGTTCATCACGTCGCTCTTATGCGAAAGACCGTCGGGCGCTCCATGGGAGTCAAGGCCTCAGGCGGGGTTCGCGACCTCGATGGTGCTCGGGATATGATCGCGGCGGGGGCCACCCGCATCGGGGCGAGCGCGTCGGTTAAGATCGTGAAGGGCGAGCAGGGGTCGGGCAGCTACTGATCGCGGAATCTGTCGATCACTATCTGCTCCTGAGGAGGCGCCCCTTCCGTGAGCGCGACGATATCGTTGAAGGGATCGCCCGCGGAGCCGGTCGCATCAGCTGTGTTGTCAAGGGAGGGCGGCGGCCGGGCGCTAGTATCGGTGGTCTCATCGAGCCGCCCGTTCTTCTGGAAGTGAGGCTTCGCGAGGCTGAGGGACTGAGCCAGTTCTCTCAAGCCGTCTTGTTGGACGCCTTTCTCCCGCTGCGAAGGACGCTTCCCAGGCTCTTGACCGCTGGATTTTTGGGGCGCCTGTTTTTGGCGGGTCTGGCCGAGCGCATCCCCGATGAACCCATTTTTGTTTTGCTGCTGGACTTGTTTCGGGCTCTGGGCCAGGGTGTGGCTCCCGAGTTGTGCGGGCTCTGGGGTCAAGAGCGGTTGCTGGGTTTGCTCGGTCTCGCTCCGGAGTTTGATCGGTGTTTGGGTTGTGGTTCAGAGGCTGTGGCTGGCTACTCGGCGAGTGAGGGTGGCGTCTTGTGCTCTAGCTGCTATGCGGGCTCGGGATTTGCCGTATCGCCTTCAACTCTGGCCCTGTGTCGGGCCCTGAGGGCTACACCGGTAGAGGGCTTCGATGCTCGGTTGGGGAGGGATGTTGTCAAAGGGGCGGGCTTGATCTATCGAGAGCATTTTCTCGCCCATTTAGGCCTTTCTCCTAAGCTGTTTCGGCGCGTTGTGCCCAAGATGGGAGAGATGGATTGAAAATCTTAGCTTTGGACCACGGAAAGAAGCGCGTGGGAGTGGCTATTAGTGACGCCGGTCGCGTTCATGCCTTCCCTCTAGAGACTGTGCCTGGCAAGGACCGGCATAAATTAATGTCTCGACTGTCTGAGATCGTCGTGGAGAATGAGGTCGACATCGTGGTGGTGGGTCTGCCGTTGACGATGTTGGGCGAGGTCGGCCATCAGGCCGAAAAAGTGACGGACTTCGCGCGGCGTTTGCAGCACGTTCTGGGGGAGAGCGTGGCCGTCGAACTGTGGGATGAGAGGTTGAGTTCGGCCCAGGCTGACCGTGGTCGAGACCGGGGATCTCGGCGAGTTGTCAAGGACGGAATGCGGGACATGATGGCTGCTGTCGTCATACTGCAGAGTTTTCTGGACAGGAAGCGCTAACCCCGAGGCGAACCGTCCGACCGTGAGAATCCTGCTTAACCTCTTTTGGCTCGGCGTTTTTTGCGCCGTCGTGGTGGGTGGTGCGGTCTTTTGGTTTAGCCAGGAGATCTCTGTTTCTGCCTCCGTTGATGGCAAGCCCGTCCCTTATCAGATCAAGTCGGGAGCGACCGGTCGCTCCGTGGCTAGTGATTTAGAGGACAAAGAGTTGATCGTCAACGCTCTGGCCTTTCGTCTGTTGCTCTCCTACTATGAACGCCGGGAGGGCGCGTCTCTTCGGGCTGGCTATTTTATGATCGACCCCAAGCTCGACATAAAGGGTGTTCTCCAGGAGCTTCTCGATGGCGAGCCCCTGACCCGAAAGGCGACCATCCCTGAGGGGTATGTGAAAAAGCAGGTGGCTCAAAGCTTGCAAGAGCAGGAGATTGTGTCAGCGGAAGAGTTTTGGGACGCCTTGAAGGTTGCTGACCTCGGCTGGAAGTTTCCTCAAGACCTGGAAGGGTATCTGTTCCCCAGTACCTACGAGTTTCCTTACGAGTGTTCCGGTGCACAGGCTGTTGAGCAGATGACGGGGCAGTTCAAGGCGGTCGTCGAGCCGATGCTGGAGAAGTACAAGGCGACCATGCCGCTGGATTTGCGAGAATCGGTGATTCTGGCATCCTTGGTCGAGAGGGAGGCTCAGGTCCCCTCGGAACGGCCCTTGATCGCCGGTGTCTACATCAACAGGATCAAAAAGGGTATGAAGCTCGAGTGCGACGCCACGGTTCAGTTCGCTCTGGGCAAGCAGAAGGCGGTTCTTCTCTACAGTGATCTCGAGATCGCCTCGCCCTATAACACGTACCGCTACAAGGGTTTGCCTCCCGGGCCTATCTGCTCGCCCGGTGCCGCCAGTCTAGAGGCGGCTTTTCACCCCAAGAAGTCGGACTATCTATTCTATGTTCGCAACGATATTAAAAACGACGGGAGCCACGTGTTCGGTAGGAACTTCTCTGAGCATCAGGCCAATATTGCAAAGTATCAAAAGTAGGAGATGAGCGAGTGAGTGATGCGCCATTTGTAGTCGGTGTCGCTGGAGGGACAGGGTCGGGAAAGACCACGGTCGCCCGAAAGTTGGTCGAACAGTTTAAGGCTCAGCCTGTCCGGTTGATCCCCCAGGATGCCTATTACAAGGATTTGACCGGAATGTCGCTAGAGGAGCGAACGCAGGTCAATTTTGACCATCCCCTCGCTTTTGATAACGACCTCTTGGTCAGGCATCTCGACGAGTTGATCGCAGGGCGTGCTATTCGGCAGCCCGTCTACAACTACATCACTCACTCGCGAAATGAGTTGGCCGTCGAGGTGGAGCCGGCTTCCATTTTGATCGTAGAGGGCATCATGGTGTTGGAGGATGCTAGTCTGCGGGAGCGGATGAATCTGAAGGTCTACGTGGACACCGATGCCGATGAACGATTTATTCGAAGAATGCAGCGCGACTTGATCGAGCGGGGGCGTTCTGTTGACGCCATTGTGGAGCAGTATCTGTCCTCGGTGCGACCCATGCACCTTCAGTTCGTCGAACCGACCAAGCGATACGCCGATGTCATTGTGCCTCAAGGCGGTGCCAACCATGTCGCCATCGACCTTCTCTCTGCTAAGATCAAGGCCATACTGGACTCTGCTGCCCAGGCGTCTTAGGGGCGGGATGTCGCTCACGGTCCTCGGATGGGCCATATCGTTGTCAAATTGAGGCTTTTCGCCCTTCAGGGGGAGTTGACAAAGGAAAATATTCTGGAGCTATGGAACTTGACCAGGGAGGAGCTTTATGCGTCGCAGTCGTGGCGTTGGTTCTTCGTGAAGTCGGCGCAAGCGCCTGAGAAATACCAGGGAAATCGGAGTGACTGAATGCTCGCAAGCTCAAAGGAAGAGTTAGGATCTTTACTTGTAGAAGAAGGGTTTATTACAGCCCGGCAGCTGGACAAGGCCATGCAAAAGGCCGACAGCACCGGCGATAATCTTCAAAAAGTGCTCATTACAATGGGGTTCGTCACGGAAAAAGACGTGGTCGAAACCTTGGGCGCGAAAATGGGGGTTGATTTCGTGGACTTGGAAGGGATGAACCTCGACCCCGAGCTCGCCCGATTGATTCCAGAGGATCTAGCTCGTCGTTATAAGGTTGTGCCGATCGCGCAGGACGACGCCAATAAATTAACACTGGCGATGATGGACCCCCGCGACGTTATCGCGACCGACGATATCAGCCTCATTACAGGTTTTAGTATCAATCCGGTTATCGCGACCGAAGAGGCCATCCTGAAGGCCATCAATCAGCAGTACGGTGTGACCGACCTGGTAGAGGTTGAAGAGACCGTGAAGGACATCTCGGCTCAGGATTTCGGGAACATGGACTTCGAAGACGAGATGGATGAAGAGATCGCTCTGGATAAGCTCAAAGAGATGGTCGACGAAGCTCCGATCGTAAGGGTTGTGAACCTCATTATCTCCCAGGCGATCAACGACAAGGCTTCCGATATTCATATCGAGCCGGAGGCGAAGTCCGTCCGTGTTCGTTATCGGGTGGATGGCGTGCTTCACGACGTGATGAGTCCTCCTAAGCACATTCAGGCTCCGATGGTCAGTAGGATTAAAATCATGGCCAATATGGATATCGCTGAGCGCCGAGTTCCTCAGGATGGCAAGATCCACTTGACCCACGATGGTCGGGAGTTTGACCTTCGTGTCTCGACGGTTCCGACCGTGCACGGTGAGAAGACCGTTATGCGGATTCTGGATAAGAGTTCCGTTATGCTCGGGCTGAACAAGCTGGGGTTTGCGCAAGATAACTTGGAGTTGTGGGAAAGTATCGTCGAGAAGCCATACGGTATGTTGCTGGTGACCGGTCCTACCGGTTCAGGTAAGTCGACCACCCTTTACTCTTGCCTCAATAAGTTGAACGCTGGTGACAAGAACATCACCACTTGTGAAGACCCGGTCGAGTATCAGATCGGTGGCATCAATCAGGTGCAGACGAACAACAAGGCTGGACTGACCTTCGCAACGGCTCTCAAGTCCTTCCTGCGGCAAGACCCGGATATCATCATGGTTGGAGAGATTCGGGACGGTGAGACGGCAAAGATTGCGGTAGAGGCTGCTCTGACCGGTCACTTGGTGCTTTCAACGCTGCATACAAACGACTCGACGGGTGCAATTTCCCGTCTTGTTGAGATGAAGGTTGAGCCGTTCTTGGTGGCCTCGGCTCTTATCGGGGTTTTGGCGCAGCGACTGGCTAGGTGTATCTGTCCGAACTGTAAGGAGAGCTTTACTCCACCGGTTGAGGCTGTACGAAAATTCGGTATGTCGATGTTCGGGGATTCTGATATTCAGTTCTATAAGGGTAGGGGTTGTGACCACTGCAAGATGACTGGGTATCGAGGGCGAAGTGGTATCCACGAAGTCTTTCAACCCTCCGACCGGACTCGTCAGTTGATTTTGAATCGCTCCTCGGCAACTGAGATTCGTCAGGCTGCTGTGGAGGAGGGTATGAAGACCATGCAAGACGATGGTCTGAGGAAAACTTTGAACGGCGTCACGACTATGGAGGAATGTCTCCGAGTCGTCATGATCGAGACTGGCGAAGTCTAGTCCCGGGGCAGACCAGAGGCCCGATGTGTAGTTCCCTTCTTCAGGAGCAAATCCGCAGGGAAAGACGAAGGGCCAATTCTGGAATGTCATGGCTTAGGCTAGAAAAGGAAAAATATTTATGGCACTAGCTCAATCTCTAAGATTCACGATGGATGATCTTCTGCGACTATCTGTCGAAAAGGGAGCCTCAGACCTGCATTTAACGGTCGGTCTGCCTCCCGTGTTTCGGATCAACGGAAAGTTGATTCCGACCGAGTATGCGAGGCTTTCACCCGAAGAGACCAAGCGTTTGGTCTACTCGATATTGAATGACAAGCAGAAAGAAAAGTTCGAGAAGACCTGGGAACTCGATTGTTCGCACGGTGTCAGGGGCTTTGGACGTTTTCGGGTCAACTGTTTTCGGCAGCGCGGAGCTGTGGGCTGTTGCTTGCGAGCTATTTCTAGCCGGGTCATGCAGCGTGAGGAACTCTCGTTGCCGCCTATCGTGGAGTCGATCGTTCATCAGCCAAACGGCTTGATCTTGGTGACTGGCGCGACTGGTGCCGGAAAATCTACGACTTTGGCTTGTATGCTCGATACCATCAATCGTGAGAAGAAGTTTCACATCATCACGATCGAGGATCCTATCGAGTATATGCACCCTCACAAAATGTCGATGATCAACCAGCGTGAAGTCGGTCAAGATACCCAGAGTTGGGCAAACGCTCTGCGGGCCACGCTGCGGGAAGACCCCGATGTCATCCTGGTGGGTGAGATGCGAGACCAGGATACCATCGCTGGCACGTTGACAGCGGCGGAGACTGGCCACTTGGTGTTCTCTACTCTGCACACCTCTGACGCGGCGCAGACCGTCGACCGTATCGTCGATGTGTTTCCTCCTCATCATCAGCATCAAATTCGGGTTCAGTTGTCGAGTGTCTTGACGGCCGTCTTCTCGCAACAGCTCGTTACGCGGGCACGCGAGGATGGTCGTGTCCCTGCGGTCGAGGTCTTGATCGCCACTCCGGCGATGAAGAATCTGATCCGAGAAGGTAAGACTCATCAGATTTATAATGCTATTCAAACCGGTGGTAACGCCGGTATGCAGACGATGGAGCAGTCCTTGTTTGAATTGGTGAAGAAGCGTATGGTTACGCCGGAAGAGGCGCTCGACTGCACGATGCACCCTGAGGACCTGAAGAGGATGTTGGACTCAAATAGGTAGATTCTTGAATCATGCGACAACCAGAGGAATGGTTTGCTAAGGTGAGAATCTATGGTTTAATCAGAGAACTCTGGACGTTTGTAAAGTCAGAGATGGAAGGAGAGAAGATATGAGTATGATTTGGTGGCTTATCCCTTTAGCTGTTATTGTCGCGGGTCACTTGACTCAGATTTGATCGAGTGGACACAAATTTTGTATATACACCTGAGGGAGGTAGGCTCTAATGCCAGTATTTCTTTATGAGGCACGAGACGCCACTGGCGAAAAGGTAAGTGGCAAGGTTGAGGCCTCGAATCGCAAAGCTGCTACTCAGCGTTTGCAAGAGCAGCGGATGGCGATCATCTCGCTTAAAGAGGTGTCTGGCGGCGTTGGTGGCGGAGACGTTGGTGCCTTCTTTGATAAGTTTAAGAAGGTTAACGAGCAAGCCTTAACTGTTTTTAGTCGACAGTTCGCGACGATGATTAACGCTGGTCTGGCGATGGTTCGCTGTCTGGATATTCTATCGGAGCAGACTGAGGACAAGAAGTTGCAGGCCACTCTTGATCAGGTTCGGCGAGATGTCGAGGCTGGTCAGACTCTGTCTGCAGCATTGGCTCGCCACCCTCAGGTGTTTTCAACTCTTTATATCAGCATGGTTAAAGCTGGAGAGATGGGCGGGGTTCTCGACGAGGTGCTCGAGCGTCTCGCCGGGTTTATGGAGAAGGACTTCGCTCTCAAAAAGAAAGTAAAGTCAGCTTTAACTTATCCTGTTGTCATTTTGGTAATGGCGTTGGGTATCGTATTCTTTCTGGTTACGTATATTCTCCCAACTTTCGTCGAGCTATTTAAGGGAATGAACCTGAGTCTTCCCTTGCCGACACGAATATTGATAGGTGTGACAGAGGCGGCGAGGCAGCCGATGATCGTGATTCCATCGCTCGTCCTCTTCGTTCTGGTCTTGATAGGGATCGGAAAATACGTCCAGACACCGGTCGGTCGCAAACAGTACGACCTTCTGAAACTGAATATCCCGGTCTTTGGCGCGTTGAC
>CAZVVF010000038.1:0-12021 GCA_964630575.1 uncultured Burkholderiales bacterium
GAGGCGAGGAGGCATCCTGGATGCCTATCGATGGGGAAGGTCCTACCAGTGCGGAACGAGATCGGGCATGATCTCCACTCGCTGGGTGGTGGGTGAATCGATGATGTCGCCAAACTCAAGATGGGTCATCTCTTCGAGTTTGTCCAAGGGGATACGGAAATCGGAAAACTCTTTGAGGCGCTCTTCGCGGCGTTTGGGCACACCTTTACCGTTGGCTTGCTTTTCTTGACTCATAAGGAATGACTCACTCTTGAGACCTTCCTCTGGGTCGTTCCAAACCATGACTTTCCAGAAAGCTGTTGGGATTTGGGTGGGCTTTCTCATTTGTCCATTGTTGTCGAAGCTCGGGTCTGTCTCCTTGAGCACCGGCCCTGTGAAAACGGTGACTTTACTCTCGTTGCGACGGGCCACCGAAAGGATATGGTTTTCGAGGTCCAGCCAATCGTGTTGATTGAGTGACGCGTGTTGCAGTGAGGCGTTGGTGTAGGCAAAAGTGTCTTTGCTCGCTCGGTCAGCGTCAGGTCCCCACATCGGATCGCGTCGGCGAATGAGATGTCCGCGGTCCCAAGGGTTGGCGGAGTAGGCTTCTCCACCCATCTGATGCTGGCTGTCGATCCTTGGGTCAAGGTCCCAATCCCCATCACGCTTCTTGGGGTTGTACTGGGCCCCATCAATATTGACGGCGGTGAACATTGGGGTTCTGCGCATCTTGTTCATAACAACCGAAAAGTGGGTGTACTCGAGTTCGCTCTTCGTGGGGTCAGACTTCAAAGGGGCGATCTGGTCTTGATACTCTTGGTCCACTTCTGGCAGAGCTAGATGAATATCTAGAAAGTCCTCGTCGTAGCCCTTGCCAACAGCGGACTTCGCAAGATCGCTCGCAGCAGCGTTTCGCTTCTCTGCCTGAACCGGTCGGTCCTGACGGTGGGAAGAGCGATATCTGCTGTGGTTTGAAGCCTGAATGTGCATACTCAGAGGCTAACACTGGCCTCGGGAGTTTAAATGTAGGTAATGTTAATAGGCGGAGAATGTCGCCAACGCCCTTTTGAGACCGTTGGAATCTTTTTTGGGGAAAATTGAACATTTCTTGCTCTCGATCCCGTCTCTTAGAAAAGGAGCAAGAACTATGGACCAAGATCAAGACATTCAGAATCTTTTTCATCGATTGGACCGATCGATTGAGGAGTTGCCACCTCCGACTCTGCCAGTTGAGGTGGGTCGAGACATTCATCGCTTTCGCTCGCCCTTTGTGAGGTTTTTGGAGTGGGTGATCAACGGAGGAGCGGGTATGGCCTTGGTCTTCGGGTTGGCCTCTCTTTCCACTCTTCTTTGGAGCGGAACGAGTTTCGGTTGGGTCATTCTGCCGGTCGTGCTTTTTTTGATGCGTCCTTTTCTTGGGGAGAATCCGGTTCAAAGGCCCTGGAGGATGGTGAGCGTTTTACTCCTGGGCTCGGTCCTGAGTGCGGCTCTGGCAGCGGTTGTGGACTTCGCGGTTGCCTGCTACCCCGACTACGCGAATGTCGTCTTGTTCGGCTTTTTTGTTGAGAGGTCGGTCGGCACGCTCTTTCACTGGGAATACGCGCTGGCCATAGTCTCGGCCATGGTGTTTGCCGTCGTTTGGACTCGGTGGATCGCTCGCCGCAATCCGTGGCTGACGCGAAAAGTTCCCACAGGACGTCGCCGAACGGTCATTTCGTTGCTGTTCTTGGCTCTCATTGGCGGTGTTTTCTCTAGCTCACTCTTCAAGAGTGAGGGTTTTCAATTTCATCGATTCCTGCAAGGTCTCGACCAGGATCCTCGAATGGTCAACTTCGCTCACTGGACAAATCTTGCCGATGAAGGTAGCGCGGCTGCTGAGGAGTTGGCAAAGCTCGGAGTTCCGGTCGGACAAGAGGAGCGATTTCAGTTTCTCCGCGACTCGGATGGCCAGACTCTCAGGGCGGTCGCTTCTGTTCTCACGGAGAGCTTTCAGGAGCGAAAGCTACTCGTCACACGCGCTGACCTAGCGCTTTCGCTTTCCCTACTCAAAACCGTGGCCGATTCAGAGGAGGTCCAACCCGATCTTGCTTTTACCGGACTCTGGTGGGAGGTTCTGTGCTTTTCCCAGGACTACGGTGTTCCCACCGGGTTTGACCCGGCATGGGAGGAGTGTATGCGGAAGGTGGCTATGCCCCCGCTGATCGATCCGGCCTTGTCTCAAGAAGAGGCCAAGCTGTGGTACGACCGGATGCGTGCTCGACCCACGCGCGACTTGGTTGACATTCAAGAGACCAGGAGAATGATGGCCGCCCATGTTTTGCTGGTAGAGCGGCAGTTCCAGGTGGAGCCAGAGGGCTTGCTTGAAAAGTATGAGGCCGAGGCGCAGAATCGTTTCTTGCTGATGAAGTTTACCCACCATAAGAGGAAGCAGTTGCCCTCGTTTTTTGCCCCATTCGGCGTGGAGTACACCAGGGACAGTCAACTTGATGTTTTTGAAGAGATCAGCGACCGGGTGAAGCCGGACTTACACAGAGTTTTGCTCATTGGGATTTTGGAGGCTAGACTCGTTAAGGCGGAGACGGGGGAGTACCCTCAGAGACTCCAGAACCGGGCGTATAAGTATGAGTATGAGAACTCGGCTGAAGGGGCGCTTTTCAATGAGCTATTTTGGAACCGAGACAAGGAGTTCGTGTGCAGGTTACCTCGGTGAATTATAGACCGGATGGCAACCTTGAGGTCCTGGTGAAGGCGGCCCAGCAGGGGGACCGGGGAGCCTTTGAGCAGCTTGTGGGGAGAACTCACAAGATGTTGCGCAAGGTGGCGCTGCCTTTGCTGCCGGCATCTCAAGTCGAGGATGCGCTCCAAGAAACCTACGTGCTGATGTTTCAGAAGCTTCACTACCTGAAGGAGCCTCTCGCTTTTCGCTCCTGGCTCAGTCGGATAGCACTGAGCACGTGCTACGACCTCCTGCGCAAAGCCAAGCCCTCCGAGACACTTTCTGATCTGCGAGGAGAAGCCGTCCATCCAGAGGAGCCTCTAGACGTCGTGGCCATCAGGAGGGCCCTGGCAAAGCTCAAGAAGAAGGATCGCAACATTCTCATTTTGCGGGAATACTTGGACGCGAGCTACGAGGAGATCGGGGACATATTGGACCTATCACCTGGCACGGTTAAGTCTCGGCTCTTTTACGCTAGAAAGAAGCTGAAGGCGATCGTTAGCCAAGATGAGGTCTTGAAGGGCTTCTGATGGTGGGAGCTGACTGGGGTCTTGCCAGCTCCTCGGCTGAGATTTGGGAACTAAAGTCTTTCTTCTAGGATTGTAGACCGTACTGGCTTATGGTCGTCGCCCTCGGTGGGGACTTTAGCCGGGCGAGATGACGACATTGAAGGAGCGACTATGAGCACTGAGAGCAAGCCCATTGGGCAGAGCCCCGATAGCGAGGAGTTGGAATTTCTCGCCGCTCGTCTGCGGGACGGCGTGGAGATCAAGGACCGGACCTATCGCCTTCGCAAGTATGAGCGCTGCTTCGTTGGTCAGCAGGCCTGCGCGTGGATGGTGGAACAAGAACTCGCTCGCGATGTCCAACAGGCCGAGATTCTCGGTAATCTCCTGCTGCAGCAGGGCTTTTTCCATCACGTGCTGCGCGATCATGACTTTAAGAATGAGCATCTCTTCTACCGCTTCGTTCAAGATGAAGAGCACGGCGAAGTGGAGACGTCGGAGCAAGGAGATCCGGCCAGTTGGCACAGCCTGGTCGCAGGAGAGTTTTTCGGCGGAAAGGTGGACAGTCTGGTCCCGAAGATTCCCGACTACTCGCGAGAGCTGGGCGAAATGGAGGTCGTGAACACCTGGGGCATCTCCCCAATGGACCGGGAGAACGCCCGTCTTCTCGACAATGTCCGACCCAAGGTTTGGAAGGACCCTCGGCCAAAGGACCGCTACGATATGCTGGTCATTGGAGCGGGGGCAGGGGGGTTGGTGACGGCGGCGGGATCGGCTGGCGTCGGGGCCAAGGTCGCCCTGATCGAGGAGCATCTGCTCGGGGGGGATTGTCTCAACTTTGGCTGTGTCCCCTCCAAGGCTCTTTTGAGTGCTGCCAAGGCTGCCAAAAACGTCCGCGATGCGGTTGGGTTTGGAGTTACCATCGAGGGAGTGCCACCCGAGGAGCTAGCCGGGAGAGTGCGGGTTGATTTTCCCAAGGTGATGCAGCGCCTGCGTCGGATGCGCGCCGACATCTCCAAGGCCGATGCTGCGAAGCGTTTTGCCGATGAACTCGGGGTCGATGTCTTTTTGGGACGCGCGGTGTTCTCTGGAACGAACTCCGTTGAGGTCAACGGCGAGACTCTCCACTTCAAAAAGTGCTGCATCGCAACTGGCGGTACCCCGGCCATCCCTCAGATTCCAGGACTCTCCGAGGTCCCTTTTTACACCAACATGAATCTCTTCAATCTGACCGAGCTACCGGCTCGTGTTGGAGTTGTGGGGACGGGTGTTGTGGGTGTTGAGATGGCTCAGGCCTTTCAGCGCTTCGGCTCTGAGGTGACGCTCTTTTCACGCTCTGACAGACTGTTGCCCAAGGAGGACGCAGAGGCAGCAGCCGTGGTCCAACGCTCTCTGGAGAGAGACGGCCTGACTTTTGTGATGAAGTCTGTCTACAAAGAGATCCGATCGGCCTCTGCAGACTCTGAGGGCCAAACCTATCCACCCGTGAGCGTCTCACTCGAGGACGGCCGCTGCTATGAGTTTGATGTGCTGTTGGTGGCGACTGGGCGCAAACCAAATGTGAAGGGCTTGGGTCTTGAGGATATCGGTGTCGACTATCAGGCGGGCAAGGGTATTACAGTCGATGACAATCTCAGGACCACGGTCAGCAATATTTTCGCAGTGGGGGATGTGGCCACGAAGTATCAGTTCACGCACTCGGCCGACTTTATGGCACGCATGGTGGTGAGAAACGCTCTCTTCTTTGGTAGGGCCAAATTCAGCGAACTGATCATCCCTTGGTGTACCTATACCGATCCCGAACTGGCTCACGTTGGTCTCTACGAAAAAGACCTCGAGGAGCGTGGTATCCCTTTTCAAACCTTCACGCGCTATTTTGAAGACGTGGACCGAGCCGTGGTGGATGAACGGACCGATGGATTTGTTCGAGTCCACGTGCGAAAGGGCAGTGATCAGATACTGGGAGCCACGATCGTTGGTGACCACGCGGGGGATATGATCTCGGAACTAACGCTCGCCATGCAGAGCGGAACAGGTCTGTCCAAGCTAGCCAATGTCATTCACCCCTATCCAACCGCGGCTGAGGCCCTTCGCCAAATCGGTGACCAGTACAACAAAACTCGAATGACGCCACTGGTGCGCAAACTTCTGCGTGGCCTGGTGAGCTTCCAGTAGCCCGCTGTGGAGAACCTCAAAAAGGGAGCCTTGGCGGCACTGCTGATCGGGCTTGTGGTGGCCTTCTTTGCCTTCGACCTCAAGCAGTACTTGAGTTTCGCCTATCTGCAGGGACAGAGGGATGTTCTGCTGGGCTATTATGATGCGAATCCCGTGGCCATAGCGGGCCTCTATTTTGCCATCTATGTTTCGGTGACCGCTCTGTCGCTTCCGGGAGCGGCTATTATGACTTTGGCCGGAGGCGCCATTTTTGGTCTTGTCTTGGGGACTATACTGGTATCATTCGCCAGTACCATTGGGGCAACGTTGGCCTTTTTCGTCTCCCGCTACCTGTTGCGCGACACCATTCAGAAGCGATTCTCGGAGCGGCTTCGTGAGATCAACAAGGGCATCGAAGAGGAAGGTTCTCTCTATCTCTTCACGCTGCGGCTTATTCCGGCGGTACCGTTTTTCGTTATCAACGTTGTGATGGGTCTCACCCCGATGAGGGCTCTGACCTTTTTTGTGGTGAGTCAGATAGGCATGCTTCCCGGCACGCTGGTCTTTGTCAACGCTGGTACTCAACTGGCCCAGTTGGAATCTGCGGCAGGCATTCTCAGCCCCAAGCTCATCCTGTCGTTCGTCTTGCTGGGCCTCTTCCCGATCGTCGCCAAGAAGAGCCTGGCGCTCTTGAAGGGGAAGAAGACCTCCTCCACTCAGGACTGATCGCCGTTTGCGGCGCGGGTTGGAATCAGCGATTTTTAACAAAGTGATGACGCTGGTGCCCGGGCCGAGGTGGGCCAGACCCTGGGCTCGATGCTCCGGGCCGGTCCACCAGGACCTGCCCAGAACAGCCTGCTAAGGGGGAGGATTGGCCCTTTTGAGTCGGCTCTGTCAAGCTTGGGGGCGCTCCTTTCATTTGATGCTCTTTTAACGCTAACGAGCGACTATGTCCTCATCGAGAGAAGAGGGTCCTATGATTAAGAGAGCATTCGCCAATCTGACTACCAGAAGCACAACCTACTTTAAGAACCGAGTGAATTCGCCAAGAGAGATGGCTGCTATGGGGCGAGTCGCCCAGCTTGAAGATATCGCCAATGGACTGGGGGATTCGTTTAAGAAATTAGACGAAACGGACGGCGATCACCGCGACGGCAAACCAGGGGATGCGCAAGGGACTGTTCACGCCCGCTCTCACTCAGGTTTCGTCAACACCTTTGAGGGGTTCGCCAAGCTGGAGGCGGATGGAACTCCAACAGAGATGCACGCCGAGCACAGCCGCGAGTATCCCCTCAAAGGCGATCGCTTCAACGAGTCCGTCTCGGTGCAGAGCGACGGCGACAAGAAGATCATCCACTTTAGGGATACCTTTCACGGCGTTGATACCGGCTACCACGGTGGACCTTACTCGGTGACCAAAGAGGAATGGGTCATCTTCGACGGACCCAACAAAGTCACGCACAAAGCGATCGAGTACTAGGGCAGTGCTGCCCGGAGAAACCTCCGAGGAGAATCCACAAAGCGAATCATACGGCTTAACCTTGCGAGGCACTGGGTATGATGGTTCTGTGATAGGTCGCTATGTGGGATGAAAGATACTCTATCGATAGTTACGTGTATGGGGAGTCGCCGAACGACTTCTTACGCGAGCGCGTGTCGGCTCTCAAGAGGGGCAGGGCCTTATGCTTGGCCGAGGGAGAAGGGCGAAATTCGGTATTTTTGGCAAAGCACGGATTTACCGTAACGGGTGTTGACTCGTCGTCTGTGGCTCTCGAGAAAGCTGAAAGACTGGCCAAGAAGAACCACGTTACCATCGAGACGGTCCACGCAGACTTGGCTCGATACACCATCGAGCAAGACTCTTGGGATAGCATCGTTTCGATCTTTTGCCATCTGCCACCGAGTTTGAGAAAGACGATACACCGGCGTGTTGTCCTGGGGCTTCAGAGCGGAGGTACGTTTCTGCTGGAAGCCTACACACCAAGGCAGCTCGAGTTCGGAACCGGAGGACCCCCCAAGGCTGAGTTTATGATGGATCTCGGGTCCCTCAAGGAGGAGCTAGCGGGGCTCGAGTTCGTTCACGCTCAAGAGCTGATTCGAGATGTCAGCGAAGGGATCAAGCACACCGGACAGGCCTCTGTCGTTCAGGTTCTCTCGCGCAAGCCTTAGTCGCGCGTCGGCTTGTTCGCTACCGCGACCTTGCTCAAGAGGGTCGGGTTCTTTCTCCTGACCAGTTGGGGGTTGTGGCACTTTTGTGCCCAACTGACCCAGATCATTACAAGCGCTCATCAGCTGTGAGAGACTGAGGCGAGGAGGCTGCCTGAGTGTCTACTAATATGAGCGGAGCATCGGAACTTTCCCTCACAGGGGAGATCCAAGCCCTGCGGGGTGGGGTTGTCGATGTGAGGTTCGAGCGAGACCTTCCAGCGCTGCACACGGAACTCAAGGTTGGCAAGGCGGTGCTCGAGGTGGTGTCGCACCTCGACGACAAGACCGTTCGTTGTATCGCCATGACCTCCACCCGAGGCCTGAGACGGGGGCAGAGAGTCGCTGACACGGGAGGCCCTCTCACGGTACCAGTGGGCAACGGCATGCTAGGCAGAATGGTCAACGTTCTGGGGCGAGCCATCGATTCTGATGAGCCACTGCCCGAGGACCGCCGCTCGATTCATCGGGCTCCCGTGCCTCTGAAGGATCGGGTCAGCTCCTCTGAGATCTTTGAAACAGGAATCAAAGCGATCGATCTTCTCGCCCCCTTGGAAAAGGGCGATAAGGCTGGGCTCTTTGGTGGAGCCGGCGTCGGCAAGACCGTCTTGATCACGGAGATGATTCACAACACCATAGCCCACCATCACGGAGTCGGGCTTTTCTGTGGAATCGGAGAACGATGCCGCGAGGGTGAGGAGTTGCACCGGGAGCTGGAAGCCTCCGGCGTGCTCGAGAGAACGGCTCTCATTTTTGGACAGATGGATGAGCCACCCGGGGCTCGCTTTAGGGTTGGGCACGCCGCACTCACGGTTGCCGAGTACTTTCGCGAGGAGCAAGGCCAAGACGTGCTCCTCTTGGTCGATAACATCTTTCGCTTTGTTCAGGCCGGTGCCGAAGTCTCGGGTATGCTCGGCCAGATCCCGTCCCGACTCGGCTATCAGCCAACACTGGCGACGGAACTGGCTCAGCTCGAAGAGCGCATCTGCAGCACCCGATCTGGTTCGGTGACTTCGGTGCAGGCCGTCTACGTGCCCGCCGATGACTTCACCGACCCAGCAGCGGTGCACACCTTTGGCCACCTGACCAGCTCCATCGTGCTCTCCCGGACCCGCGCGAGTCAGGGACTCTTGCCAGCCGTTGATCCCTTGGCCTCGAACTCTTCGATTCTCACTCCGTCGATCGTGGGTGAGGAGCACTATGAGGTGGCTCTAGGCGTTCGCCAGGCCTTGGCTCAATACGAGGAGCTCAAGGATATCATCGCGATGCTCGGGCTGGAAGAACTCTCGGAGGCCGACCGCCTTACCATCAACCGTGCCAGGCGGCTGGAACGGTTCTTGACTCAGCCTTTTTACACGGCTACACGCTTCACCAATCTGGCCGGAAAGATCGTTCCGATCTCCGATACCATCAAAGGCTGCAAGAGAATTTTGGCCGATGAGTTTTACGAAACCCCGGAATCTGCCCTCTACATGATCGGGCCCATTGAGGAGTGTCGAGTGTGATGCGCTTTGAGGTCTCGCTGCCAACGGGGAAGCTCTTGGACAAGACGATCACGAAGCTCCTGGCACCAGGACTGCACGGTTCGTTTTGCCTTTTGCCGCGACACGTAGACTGCGTCGCTATCATCCGCCCTGGGATTTTGCTCTACGTCGCTGATGGCGAGGAGTTCTTCCTGGCCGTTGACGACGGTGTTCTGTGCAAGAAGGGGTCGCAGATCACACTGGTCACACTCAGAGCTGTGGAGGGGAGCAGCCTGGAGAGTCTGGCCTCGGAGCTGGCTGTCATTCTCAACCACCAGGACCAGCAAGAGCGCCAAACTCGAGCAGCCCTGGCGAGTTTGGAATCTCGAATAACTCGGGGGCTGACCTCTCTGGAGAGCATTCATGGATGATGATCTGACCAAACTGGTCGAAGATCAGGCCGAGCGTAAACTCCGCGCGCGCCGGGCTCTGCCATGGAGGGATTTCGCCACCTTTGGAATCGTGGGATGGTCCGTTGCCCTCCCCACGGTTATGGGGCTAGCTCTTGGGATCTGGGTCGACCAACGGTGGCCGAGCCAGTATTCTTGGACGCTCATCTTTTTGGCCTTGGGTGTGATGGTGGGTTGCTTCAATGCCTGGCGCTGGGTCAAGGAGAACTCTCTATGAGGTGGTTCTTTGTGGGATGCCTTTTGAGCGGGCTCTACTTTGGTGGTCTCTGGTTGACTCTGGTTGGCTTGGAACGATCCAAGAATCCGCAGGCTCGGGTTAAACGCAGCTTTATCCTGCGCTCGGTTTTCTTGATCGCCTCTTTGCTGATGCTCGACATTCAGGCGCTGATTCCGGGTATGGCCGGATTTCTGCTCGTGAGAAACTGTTGGACGGCAAAATGGAGCTGAGCACCGATACCCATATCCTGTGGCAGGGCCACGGCGTGACCATCAACACGACGCTGGTCAGCAGTTGGATGGTCATGCTGGTGCTCGTGCTCTGCTCCTGGTTGGTCACCAGAAGGCTGGTGGTCACTGGACCCAAGCCCTTTTGGCAAAACGCGCTGGAGATCGTGGTTTGTGCCATTCGCGATACCATCAAAGAGATTTGGCCTGAGGAGCCGGAGCGATTCGTGCCCTTTGTGGGAACCCTGTTTTTGTATATTTCGAGTTCCAGTCTGCTGGGGATCATACCCGGCTTCTCCGCTCCGATCGGCTCTCTCTCCACCACCGCAGCACTGGCCGCTTGCGTGTTTGCAGCCGTCCCTGCCTATGGGATCAGCTATCGTGGCCTCAAGGGCTATCTCTCCAGCTACTTCAAACCGACACCGCTGATGTTCCCTTTCCATATCATCGGGGAGGTCTCTCGCACCGTGGCTCTCGCCGTGAGGTTGTTCGGGAACATGATGAGCGGTTTGGTCCTGGTCGGCGTTCTGCTGGTTGTCGCTCCACTTTTTTTCCCTGTTCTCGTCAACGCCTTGGGTCTGCTCGTGGGTCAGATTCAAGCCTATATTTTCGCCGTTCTCGCCACAGTCTACATCGCTGCGGCGGCCCAATCCCACGACCAAATTAGCAAGTCATCGAAAGGACAAAAATAGAATATGGACAGCAGCACATTGATCGCAGTGGTCTCGATTGTCACCGCCGGACTCACCTTGGCCCACGGTTCCTACGGGCCCTCGGTGGGTGAGGGAAAGGCCGTCGTGCAAGCTTTGGCCTCTATGGCTCAGCAGCCCGACGAATCCAGCAATATCTCTCGGACGCTCTTTGTCGGTTTGGCTATGATCGAGTCGGTAGCTATCTACTGTTTCGTCTTGGCCATGATCCTGATCTTTGCCAACCCGTTCTGGAACCACGTCACGGCCGGAGGCTAGAGCAAGAATGTCAGTCGACCCTTTTACATTCTTCGCTCAGATCGTCAACTTCGCGATTCTGGCTTGGTTGCTCAAGAAGGTCCTCTATGGGCCTATTCTCCAAGCCATTCAGGCTCGTGAGACGGCTTTTATGGAGCGTACAGCCGAGCTCGACCAACTCGAAGAGCGCACGCTTCGCGCTCAGGAGGCACTCGATCTCGAACGGAGTCGATTTGTAGAAGAGCGCGAGCAAAAGATGGCGGATGCGCAAGCTGAGGTGGACCGCGAAAAGGATAGAGCCCTCAAGAAGGTGCGCCTGGAAGTGGAGGCCTTGGAGGCCAAGTGGCTCGCTAGCACTCGTGAGAAGCAGAAGAGCATGATGATTGAACTGCGCGATCGAACGGCCAAAGCCAGCTGCCAAATGGCCGTTCGGGTGCTGCAGGATATGGCGAAGAACGCGTCTCTTCAGAAGGTTGCTTTCGAACAGTTCTTGGAGGATGCGAAAGGGACGACGATCCAAGGTCCTGCCGTGCTTCGAAGCGCTCACCTTCTAGACGAAACCCAGCAGTCCCAGGTGCGCGAGGTACTCGGTGATGTCTCCTTTGAACACGACCCCAGTTTGGTTTTGGGTATGGAGATCATCGACAACGGAACTCGCTATGGATTCAGCGCTCAAGCTCACTTGACGGCCTTGGAGAATGAGCTTCGCCAACTGGTGCTCGATGAGGTCGAGGCGTGAATCCTGAGACAGTGCTCCACGCCCTGTTTGATCACGTCGATGAGGTCTGCAGCCGATCACGTCCGAGTCCGATCACCGATGAGATCGGTTCGGTTCTGTCGGTGAAGGATGGGATCGCTACCGTTTCGGGACTCAAGAGCTTGGGTCTTGAGGAGCTGGTTCGATTTCGAAACGGCGAACTCGGGATCGCCATGACCTTGGACACAGCTAAAGCCGGGATCGTGCTCCTGGATTCAGGGGAATCGATCGCTGCCGGAGACCCGGTTTCGGCCCAGGGACAAGCCCTCAGGGTGCCGGTGGGGTCAAGCTTGTTGGGGCGGGTTATCGACGGTGCCGGGCGGCCTATCGATGGGCGAGGTACACTCGGGCACGCCGAGATGAGAGACGCCGAAGCTGAT
>CAZVVF010000039.1:0-9144 GCA_964630575.1 uncultured Burkholderiales bacterium
TCTTGACCGACCCTACCAAAATTGGGCGCTCGGGTTGTCCCAGAACGGTGCCGATGGCTGTGGTCTCCACCGGGTCGCCGGCGGCGGTTCCCGTGCCGTGGGCTTCGACGTAGCGAACTCGATCCACGGGTAGTCCCTGATAGGCCTCGCGCAAGAGGCGGCTCTGGCCCTCCACACTGGGAAAGGTGAGCCCTTCGTTGCGCCCGTCAGAGTTGACCGCCGTGCGCAGGATGGTGGCATAGATATGGTCGCCGTCGGCTAGCGCTTTGTCCAGCGGCTTGAGCACCACCACACCCGCTCCTTCGCTGCGGACATAACCGTCTCCGTCGTTGTCGAAGGCGTGGCAGCGACTGGTGGGGCTGAGCATGGAGAGCCGACTGAAGGCGATGTGGTGGATGGGATGGAGCAGGGCATTGACCGCGCAGACCAAGGCCGTATCACACTCTCCCCGCTGCACGCTGGTGACACCAGCGTGCAGGGCCACCAGCGATGAGGAGCAGGCGGTGTCGAGGGTCACGCTGGGGCCGTGCAGATCGAAGACGTAGGACAGGCGGTTGGAGGTCATGCACATAGCCCATCCGGTCACGCTGTGGGTGGTCAGCGAGTCGAGGTCCTGGAGATCGTAATAATCGTGAGAAGAGGCTCCGGTGAACACCCCCGTGCGGGTACCGGCGATCTGCTCCAGGGGATATCCGGCGTCTTCCAGGGCCTCCCAGGCAACCTCTAGCAGAATGCGTTGCTGTGGGTCCAGTGTGGACGCTTCACGCGGTGAGATTCCAAAGAAAGCCGGATCGAAGGCGTCGATCCCTTCCAAAAATCCACCCTGACTCTGCGGTGTGCGAAAATCCCGCCCTTTGTCGGGGTGATAGAAACGCGCGTTGAGCCAGCGGTCCGGCGGTACGTCTTTGACGGCGTCAACGCCATCCATAAGGAGGCTCCAGAAGGAGTGAACGTCGTTTGCATTGCCGGGGAATCGGCAGCCGATACCAGTAACCGCGATCGGAGTTTGTTTCATGCCGTGCATCTTCGGTCGGCACGCTGGATGGTCCTATGCGGCTTTGGCGCTAAAGAGTCAGGCCGTAACGCTGACACTCCACGCTGAAACCAAGGGCTCTTTGGGCAACCACTAGCGCGCGCCGGTTGGAGGCGCTGACATCACCGACGAAGAGGGGAATGTTCCTCTGAAAGAGCAGGCTCGACCCGGCCCGCATGAGGTGGCGCACGGCGGTGCCTCCCCAGTGCTCCTGGGCCAGGGCTAGATCGGCGATGTATCCGATTCGCTCGTTGAGATCCAGCAGCAGGTGGCCCACCATGGCCTGGTCTTGGATCAAGGCCAGCCCTGTGCTGTGTGGGTCCTGGCGATTGACCTGCTCCATGATGGTACCCATAGAGCGAAAGGTGAGGTCGCTGATGTCGTACTCGCGTCCGGCGCTCAAGGTGTGGCTGAGCATGGTTGAGTTGAGGACAGCGATCAGGAAGGCGTCGTCTGGTACCACCGGGCGTACTGAGTACGGGCTGTTGGCAGGGATTCGACAATTGCCCGTGGCCACCGAGATCCTGTAGCTCTCCAAGACGAAGCCCAGAGAGACCAGCAACTCAAGGTCGCGCTCGTTGTCTGGCGAGAGTTCTGTGGTGAGAAATTGTGAGTCGTAGCCTCGGGCGGTCTCTGCTGCGAATTGGAGAAGCCGCTCTTGCTCCGAGTCCTGCTGGGCAAAGCAGTCTAGAATGACCGACTCACGGTCTCCTGTGATGCTGCGGACCACCTGCTTCTTCAGGATCAGAAAGCCGCTGATGCCGTGCGCTTGCTCGCTGACCAAGATGTCGTATTGGCCAGGCCATGCGGCGCCAGCGGTCAGATCAGCCAAGAGAGCATGCGCGGTTTCTCTGGGGTCTTGCGAGGGCCAGGTCAAACGGGTTTTGCGCGCGGACAGTTGGAGTATGTCCCCGAGATCGGTGGGGGTGGCTAAGCGAGGCACCCATCTGTCTTCTCGCGGGGCCAGAGCACTCCTGGGTTTAGGTCTTTTTCCCACGGGCTCTCTTGAGGCGAGCCAGGGTTGACTCTCGGTTGGGATCCGTGTCGCTCTGAGCCGGCTCGCTGGGGCTGACTCGGCTCGGCAAGCTCGGTGTCGCTCGCTTTATCTTGGGTCCTTTCAAGGGCCGTTTCGAATCGCCAGGGGAGCTCGAACGAACCGCTTCTTTGGCCGCGCGCAGTTGGGAAAAACGGGTCGAGATCTGAGCCACCTTGGCCTGAACCTTCTCACCGCTCTTGGGGCTCTTGGGAAGTGGCAAGCGTCGAACTGCGATTTCGAGCAGGAGCAACAAGAGAACCCCACGGGCTAGATCCTGGTCCAGGGGGTGGCGTGTCGGGACAGGTTGAGAAGGCTTTTGAAAGACCGTGTCCGGGCTGGGGTCAAACTGACCATCGGGGACTTGAGCCCATCGCTTCATCGCTTGGGTGTCGGTTCCCAGGCGAGTGAATTCAGGGGCGAGGGGAACGCTGAAGTTGGTTCGGCCTAGAAGCTGACCCTGGGAGTCTTGGGCCAAGACGAGACCGCTCCCAGCCTCGGTGACCTTGATGCTCCCTGTAGCGAGATAGGGTCCCGAGGGGTGAAGGATGGTTTCTTGGCTGGAACCATCCTTGGCAATGGCCACGATCTTGACCGGCCCTGTGAGAGGTCTTCGACTGCTCAGTTCGACTTCGAGGGAGGCCAGGTCCGCTCGCCCTTTGGAGGTGACGCTGAGTCGATTCCCCCGAGCTTGAAGCGGGAGCGTGTCACTCGAGGCGATGCTTCGCACCGTGCGCAGCAGGAGGGTTTCGAGCAAACTCGTCTGGGGGGTCGGCCCAGGGGTCTGGTTCCAGCCTTGGGACCAGTCTCCACCAAGGTCACCCAGCCAGGCCGCCGTTTTGCCCAAACCGGCTCTTCCGGTTGCTAGAATGGGGTCTTTCTTGATCGTCTGGAGCAGGGTTTGGGCTGTTCCGCTCTTGCTCGAAGCCATGTTGTGGGCCAAGAGTTTGGGGCTGCGATCAAGATTGAGACCGCTGAGGATGGGGGAGGCGGCGCCAGAATCGGTGGCCCGAACATCGACTGGTTTTTCCTGTATTCCAGCACCGGTGGCAAGGACCGTGTCGCGGATGAATATCTGGGCGAGTGAAGAGCCTTCGGTGGTTTGCTCGGAGCGAAAGAGTCGCCCTTTGCCCTTCTGGGCGAGGTCTTCCAAAAACGAAATATCGGCCCCTTCTCCAAAGGCCACGGCAGAGACCGTGATTCGGTTCTGGTTGGCGCGCTTGAGGAGTTGGTCATAGGCCCCATCGGAAACGGCCCCATCGGACAGAACGATGATGTGCTTGAGCGGCGCTTGAGTCTTTTCTAGGCTGTCCAAGGCTTGGTCGAAGGCGGGGTAGAGGTCCGTTCCGCCGCCCGCTCTGAGAGTGGACACTCCTTGCCGCAAGGCCGTCCCATCCCCTTTGGCTGCCAAGGGTACTATCCAGCGGGCTGCCGAGTCGAAGCCTATGACGCCGAGAAGGTCTCTCTCGGAGAGAGTTTCCCCGGCAGCGATGGTCGCTTCTCTGGCCATCTGAATGGGAGAGCCGCTCATGGACCCCGATTTGTCTAGGAGTTGGACCAAGGCCGATAGGGGCTGATCCTTGGGTCTTCGAATCGAGAGGTTGACCGGCAAGAGGGGCTCTATTGGGGTTCGCTGGTAAGCTCCCACACCAAAGGCGGAGTCGCTCCCACACATCATCAATCCCATCCCCCCCTCGCGCACGAGAACAGAGGTGATGGTCTGAAGCCGCTTGCTCCAACTCAGCGAGTCGACGTCTTCGATGACGAGCGCCGAAACATCGCGCCAGGCTCCAACGTCTCGCGGCAGTTCCGAAGGTCTCAGGCTCACCGCATCCAGGCCGGCCTGTCTCAAGAGAGGAGCCAGCGGGCTCGGGCCCTCCTCTTGGCGCAGGATCACCACCGTTTGCCTTCCGCCGATCAAGGTGAGGGACTCTGCCTTGTTGTTGAGGTGGATCTCATCCTCATCGGCGATGACCCTCGCTTCGTATCGAACGGGGCCCACCGTGGTCTTGCGTTGGGGCAGCAAGAAGAGGTTGGGACCTTCTCGGAGCTTGAGGTTGAGGGTCTGCTTGGGCACACCGTTTTCGCTGATCAGGAGTTGACACTCTTCCACCCCCTGACTCTCTATCACGGTGCGGATCAAGAAGGGCTCGTTCTGGGCTATCTGGGCTGGCGCATCGAGTCTAGAGAGAAGAACATCCTTGACCTTGAGGTCGGGGAGGGGAATCATCCAAACCTCGACACCAGCATCGCTGAGAGCTTGGATCTCGCTATCGGTGCTAGGCTCGGTACTGCGGCCATCGGTGATGACCACGAGCCGCCGCGCTGTCTCGCCGGGAAAGGCCGTGGCGGCGAAGCGGAGCGCGCTGTTGAGCTGAGTCGATTTTCGGTCGACGACCGCTGTGAGTTGACCCAACTCTGACCGGCTGTGCTTGCCGGCGGGAAGTTCCACCGCCGTATCGGAGCCAAAGAGCAGCACTCCAAACTGGTCCTCTCGGTCTTTGGACTTTAGCGATTCATTGACGAAGTTCCGTTGCCAGCCTTGGCTGTCACCTCCGGTGGAGAGCGAACGGTCGAGCAGAAAGAGCACGGTCTTGTTGTAGCTTTGGTCCACGATCCCGGCGCCGGCGATGGCTAAGCAGAGGAAGGTTACCGAGAGGACTCTCAAGCCGAGAACACCTCTCTTGCGCCTGGGCGTGAGGGAGGTCGGCAGCTTCATTCCGTAGTGGATCAAAGGCCAGAGCGATAGCAGAAAGACGAGCAAGAAGGGCCTGGCAAAAAACAGGGTCAAGGGCGCCCCCTCTTCAAAAAGAGAGCCGCTTCGAAGAGAAGAAAGAGCAAGGCCAAGATAAGAAAGGGTAGCCCCACGGCTCTGTACTGCACGCTTTCGTTTTCAGCTTGGGCCGGCTCTTCAAGGTTCTGGCTGGGGTCGGATTCGAAATTGGCGTCTTCAAAATCGCGCTGAAGTCGGCCCTCTTTGTAGCTGAAGAGATTGACCGCCACCTGTTCGCTGGCTTTGCTCATTTGGCTCTGGAGGGTGAAGAGTCCCGTGAACTCGGGGGCGCTCACGGCGGGCGCTTGGTCGGCTAGCGATAGCTCTGGCGCTCTCTCGGCGGCAGTCCCGGCCACTGGACTGAGTTTCAGTTCCCCTTGCCAACGAGGACCGTTGGGGCGCGGCAACAGGGTCGATGTGGTGATGGAGCCCTCCACCGGCACACCGGATGGCCGACTGTACTGATCGATAAAGCGTCCCACCACCACCGGCAGGGCTGGGCTGAGCGGTAGGGACGAGTAGGCCAAGGGAAAGCGCCAGTGCAGGGAGGGGAGACCTCGGCCCACACCGCTCATCGAAAGGGCGGGTCCTCGGGCGGTCTCCAGCAGGGAGACCTCGTCGTTGGCTAGGGGGGTGAAGTCGGTCAATTCGACCTTGAGACGGTTCCATTCTACTCCGCAATCGGCGACCATGGGGGCCTGAGCGTTGGACACCCTTAGGGCCTCTGCTCTGACCTTGTCGGTGGTGGGCGTGGCAGCCAGTGTGAATCGGGAGCGCACCTTGAGATGGCTGGGTATGGAAGCGCCGGCGGGAGTTAGCAGAAGGTCGATTGTAGGGGGATTCTCCAGGGCCAAAAGCTCCTTGACTTGGACCACCTTGATTCCGGAGGATGCGGCTATGGCCCGCAACAGGAAATCGGCTTTGACACCTGGGGAGGTGGCCACGAGAACCCGGCTTTTTTGGAACGGGGCGACGACGCAATAGGCTCTATCGTCGGTGCTCAGAATGTCCGCTTCGGCGTCTGGGATGGCCACCACACTCAGGCGAAAGAGGGAACTCTGGTCGGTCTTAAAGCGAAAGGCTGGGACCGCTTCGACAACGGTTTGGCCCGAATCGGCAGCCAAAAGGAGGTTCCTCTCCAGGACCAGGGCTTCGACGGCTTCGGGGTTGTCCGGTTTTAGCTTCTCTAATCGTACAACCCGCTGCTGCGCCGTTGCAGAAAAATTCTCGACCCGGGCGTAGAGAAAGGGCTTGGCTTGTCCGCGGTCGGGATCGGGGTTGCGAACCGAAAAACTCACGATCCCAACGTTGTTGTTGTCTCCCGTGGCAACGCTTGTAAACTGGAGACCAGCCAGCTTGAGCGATGGGGGGAGCCTGTCCCCAAAGAGCCAGACTTTGGCCTTGTGAGCTTTTATCAAGGAGGCGACAAACGGCCGAAGCTCTTCCAGGGCGTCGGGCACATCGCTCGGCTCGAGGCTTCGCAAGGCCTCCTGGAGTCGGGCGCGATCCTTTGTGAAGGGCACGACTATATGGGGCTGGGAATCGACGGCGACCAGCATCACTTCGGGGGTCGTTCCCGATACGCGAAACCCCAACAAGCTGTCGATCGCCTCAGTCGTTTTTTCTCGGGCGGCCTGGAAGGCTCCACCTGCGCTCATAGAAGCGCTCCGGTCGATCATCAAGACCACCCGACTCTCCTGCGGGGCGTGACTGGTCCATGGCGTGGATGGGCGAGACAAGAACAGCACTAGCAGGACCAGAACTAGAAGCTGCAACCACATCAAGGGGTTGTTCTGAAGGCGTCTGGCGAAGGTTCCGCCGAGACTCTCCGGGGCGCTCTCTCGCCACAGGAAGAAGGTCGTGCTCCGCCGCTGACGGGGCTCGGGTCGAAACAGATAGAAGATCACAATGATCGGAGCCAAGAGGAGTCCCCAGAGTGCCCAGGGTGCTAGCAGAGTCATTAGGCGAGAAGTCCCGCCTTGCGGAGGTCTTCGGAGAAAAAGCTGATCGGTTCAAGGTCGGTGGTGGCTGAGACGTAGACGGCGCCGGAGGCTCTGGAGAAGTCGAGCAGTATCTGATTGTGTCGTTCCAAGGCCTCTCTGTAGCGCGCGAAGCTGCCGTGTCCGAGGTCCAAACGAAGGCGTTCGGCTTGCTCCTCCGGTGGCTCGGGGTCGCAGAGTTCCCATTCTCCTGGCGTCATGCTGGATTGTGGGTCGCGCTCATCGGGAGTCAGAAGTTGAATGAGGCTCATTCGGTGGCGGCGATAGCGGAGTTGGCAGAGCCCTTTCAGGCCCGCCCCCGCTTGCAGAAAGTCCGACACGATAACGGTGTGACAGCGCGTTTTGAGTTTGCGCGAGGCGGTGTCAAAAGCCTCGTTGAGGCTGGTGACACCCGTTGGGGTGAGGTCGTTGAGAAAGACAGAGATTCGGGCGAGATTGCTGCGCCCTCGACTCGGAGCCAAACCGCGCTTGTCGGTGAGATCGGGATTGCAGAGGGGGAGGACCGCCACCCGATCCCCCTGGCCTAGAACCACATTGGCGAGCCCCAGAACAACGGTTTTGAGGACGGGCCATTTGGCTTGCATGGAGAGCGACGTATCCAGCAGAAAGATAACGGTCTCCTCTTGCTCTGGGACATAGAGTTTGGTGTAGAGGCGGTCCGTGCGACCGTAGACTTTCCAGTCTAAGGCGCGGAGGTCGTCGCCGGGTTGATAGGGACGATACTCGGAAAAATCCATGGATTGTCCCAGGCCTTTGGAGAGGTGCGAGCCGGGACCTGAGCGCCGCCTCTGGCGCTGCCTCTCAGGCACCATCGCCATGCGGCGCAGCAAACCCACCAACTTGGGGTCGAGCAAAGCTTGCTCTAGCCTTCCAGGGCTCGTTGCGAGCGAGCCCACCTAACGTGCTTGTACTGTCCGATGACAAAGAGCAGCCCGTAGAAGGCGATGGCAACCCAGGGGAGGTCCGAAGAGTCTCTGCTGCTGTAGGACACCAGCATGGTGATGGGGCTGAGAGTGGCAGGGTGCCAGGCGTGCGTGCTGTGGCGGAATCCTTCGATGGCCGTGAAGGCTGGAATGACGTTAAAAAGGAACCAGCATGAGCCTAGAATTAGGGGGTACCGGCTTTCCCGGCCCAAGGCCAAACCTCTGGCGAACCAAGCCGTGGACAGCCCCGCCATCAGGGCATAAAAACAGATCGCCATGACCTTGTTGTCGTCGCACGCGGTGAGGGGAAGCAGAAGCCCGAGGCTGAGGCCGACGATCCAGAAGAGCGGCTTGCTCAAGATCAACTTCTGAAATCTCTCTCGCTCGATTCGCCGCGATGGCCTCATGGGGTTCAAGAGTAGTCCAAAAAGGAGGTAGTGAAGGGGCCCTGAGGCCGCCCATACAGCATCATCGAAGTCGGGGTAGTGGTGCTGAGCAAAGGCCGTGAGCGCGAGGACCAGGAGATAGAAGACCACGCCGATACTCAACAGGACCTTGAGATAGCTGGCTCTCTCCTCGAGATGGTTCACGGATTTCCAGTAGAGAAACCCTCCCAGATATAGGACCGTCAGGGCTAGGCCCAGGTGGACGACACTGGGTACGTCGTCGGTGTACCTCAGGGCGGCTACGATGACCGAGCCGAACCAGCAGAAAAAGAGGAGGCCGAGGTAAGTTTGACCGGTGGCATAGGACGAGCGAGCCTCACGGGAGCTCATCATCAGTCCGTACAGACAGCACAGCAGTCCGAAGCTCAGGAGAATGAGCTTGGTCAAGACAAACGATGTGAGGGACACCCCACCCAGGAAGAATACGATGGATTCGAGGGGAATGGTCGTACACAGAGCAAGCATGATGAAGCTCGCGGCAAAGCCAAACTTTCCGAAGATCAGTTCCGTTGGAGCGAGGTGGGTGGTGAGCAACATCTCAAACGTTTTGCGCTCTCTTTCACCGGATACGGCACTGGTTGTGAGGGAGGGCCCCAACATCGCCAAGAGGGCCAACTGCGACCAGAAGAGGACCTCCATGAAGGTCATGCCGGCTTCTGGAAGACGGTCGATATCTTGGCTTCCATCAAAGGCCGTGAGGGCTGTTATCGAAGCGATAAGAGCCACAATGACAACCCAGCCGACGAGGGCGTAGAAAACTTTCTTTTCCCGAAACCCCACCCGCATCTCTTTCACGAAAACAGGATTGTCCAGGAACCTCTTCCAGGCTGACATCATCTCACGATCCCCTCTGTGACTTTTAGAAAGATGTCTTCGAGGTCCGTCTTTTCTTCCTCGAAGCCGATGAGCCCGTAGTTCGGTTCGGCTAGATGCTGA
>CAZVVF010000039.1:9154-11929 GCA_964630575.1 uncultured Burkholderiales bacterium
TCGCCGGAAAATTCGAACGCGATGGTGGAGCGGCCCTCCTCAAAGTCGATGCCGCTAACGTGCTGTTGATCTTGCAGCCACTCGGCGGCCTGAGTGGTGTTCTTGAGCAGTTTGACTGTGATCCGACGTCCGGCCTGGAGGCTGTCCATGATGTCGTCGACCCTGCCGGCGGTGATGAGCTTTCCGGCTTCGATGACGCCTATCCGGTTACAGAAATCGGCGAGTTCAGGCAAGATGTGGCTGGAGATCATGATGGTCTTGCCCATTCGGGTCAACTCTTTGAGCAGCTCTCGCATTTCGATCCTGGCTCGCGGGTCGAGACCGGATGCGGGTTCATCGAGAATCAGAACTTGGGGATCGTGGAGCAGAGTTTTGGCCAGACACAGACGCTGTCGCATTCCCGTGGAGAGGGCCTCTACGAAGAACTCCCTCTTTTGTGATAGCTCGGTCAGCTCCAAGACGTCGCTAACGGATTGAGCGCGAGCGGACTTTGGAAGCCGATAGGCTCCGGCAAAGAAATCGAGATACTCCCAAACCTTCATGCCGTCGTAGACTCCGAATTGGTCGGGCATGTAGCCAAGCAATTTTCGTATTTCATCGGGGTACTCAACGACCGAATAACCACCGACCTTGGCCTCTCCCGAGGTGGGC
This sequence comes from uncultured Burkholderiales bacterium, assembly GCA_964630575.1. Taxonomy (GTDB): domain Bacteria; phylum Vulcanimicrobiota; class Xenobia; order Xenobiales; family JADMJV01; genus JAEXNA01. Next base: position 9,806 of record CAZVVF010000039.1, read on the forward strand.
TCGAGCAGTGTCGAGAGGATCTGCATGGTCGTTGTCTTACCGGCTCCATTGGGACCGATAAAGCCGAAGGTGTCCCCTTTTTCGACCACCAGGTCGATGTTCTCAATGGCCATAAATTGACCGTACGCCTTGCACAGGCTGCGACAAACTATCATCGTTCAAACTCCACAGTGACAAGAAAGTCCTGACGACGAATGGCTTCGTGGTCGACGTCGAGAGAGTTGTTGACCTGCGAGGTCCAAACAAAGAGACTCCCCCGACTGGGATCGGATGTGGCCTGATTCCAGACTCGGTCGACGAGGGTCCGTCGGCCAGGGGCTTCCTGGTCGTCGAAAATCAGCGCATCGATGGGGTTGTGATGATCGCCAACGAGGTCGTAAGTGTGGGTCCCGGACTTCAGCTCGAATGGATCACTGAAATTCCCCTCGGGGTAGCTAATGGTCGCCGAGACTCCATCGCCTGCCAGCGGTGAGGTAATGGTCACCTGGCTGGGCCCTTTTACCATTTTTATGGAGAACGGCGAGTCCAGAGAGAGAACGGAAAGGCTCACAAATCTCTGTATGTCCCAGGTGCCCAGGTCGATTTCGGATTCGAGCCCTCCATCTGGGGTGACACGGTAGAGTCCGAACTTATTGCTGTTGGAGCGATAACTGTTGGGGGCGATATCAAGAAACGCATTCTGGCCCGAACTCATGGTGAAGGTCTCGGGGTTTGGACTGAAGAGGACGAGTTCCGATTCGGCTATTCCGGTCTGCTGGTCGGCCTGGATTTGGAGCCATCCGAGCTCTCTCAAAACTGGGGTTGAGGGGCGGACCACTCGATTGAGTACGTAGGCACCACCAGCGAAGAAAAACGCGATCAGCGGTACGGAGATAAAGGCCTGGAGCATCTTGTCGCGCTTTCTGAGAATGGAGAGATTGATCGGTCCCACAACGATGCCGTAGAGAAGAACGAACAAGGCCACCCAACCGGCCCCAGTTCTCGGAAGCTCGGGGATATTGTTCAGCGTTGAGTAGTCGAAGACCAGGGGGCGTCGCGAGTTGGTCTGCCCGAGGTCGTCGAACACCACTCTCCAGAGTTCTTGCGTTTTCTCCTTGCCCAAGAGATTGGTATCTAGCAGTGGGCTGTTCACGAAGTGCACCTTGCCATCGATGACGTCGCGGCTTATGAGGAGAGGGTCCTCTGGGCTGCCAAGGCCGATTCTGGCGTCATCCTTCAGAGGCCCGGTTACGCTGATTCTCCCTTGCCTCGTCTCAACCGCGTTGGGGGTGAGCGGAAGAAGCGCCTCGATGGGGGTTCCCTTATACTCGTTTGGAATCCCATTGCTCATGACCACGAGATGACCACCCTGCTGAACCCACCGTTCGAGGATCCGGTACTGGCTGTTGCCAAAGGCCAGTGCGTTGAGGTCGTAGCACACGATCACCTTGAGAGCGCTCAACTCGGCCCAGTGTTGAGGGAAGACCTCGTGGTTCAACTGACTCAGTGAGGTCAGGACTGTATACTCTTCGTTCTGGTCTTGGTTGGAGGGATTGTAGTAAGGGTTTTTTTCTATTTGGAGAGCCCGCAGATAGTCGAGGCTCTCGCTATTGGCCGAGAGCAGGCCGGTGACACGGCCTTGGGAATTTCCCTGCAGCCCTGAACTCACGTTCTGCTTGTTGACCGAAATGCTGTACATCTGGCTGACCTCCCGCGAGGGCAGCAAAAGGGGGATTCGCTTTTTGGCTTTCCCCTCTAAAAGCAGGGTCTTGTACTCCTGGGGGATCGGGATGTGCAAGCTCCAGTCAAGGGTGAAGTACTGGGGTTGCGAGGTGAGATTCTGATCCTCGATGACGACCGGGAAAAGCGTGTTGTACTCGAAGAATTTTCCGGCAGGGTAGAGAAACCGGGCTTCGATCTGCTTCCCCAGTTGACCCAGGGGCTTGCCGTCTGGTCCAGGCGGTAGAGCCTGAGCTTGAGCCATAGCTGCAAAGAGCAGCCAAGCGAGGGAGAGTCTAAGCCATCTGGGCATCGAAGGACACCTCCTGGAGTATCGACTCGACGATGGAGTCCACCGTGATCCCTTCGGTTTCTCCCTCGAAAGAGAGATGAATTCTGTGGCGAAACACCGGCTTGGCGAGCGCT
>CAZVVF010000040.1:0-11909 GCA_964630575.1 uncultured Burkholderiales bacterium
TCTGCTGGTACACCACCGAGAGTGGCGGGTTGTAGAGTTGAATGGCAGGGGACACGACAAAGCATCCGATGCTAGTCGAGGGGGCGAACTGAAACTGCCAGTCTCCTTTTTCACCGACGACGAGATTCAAAGAAGCGTTCAGGACTTCCTAATCAGCAAACAGGCAGCCGAGAACTACAACCAATCCAAGCTCGCAGCCACGAAATCTCATCGAACCCACCACGCTTCCCCAGACGACAGTCAAATGTTGTCTGCCTGAGGAATCGGTCGATAGGTTGTGGCCTGAAAGGGTTTTGCTGGGCTCTCCTAAAGAAGGGCTCAATCCGGCCCCTTGGTGACATTCGTATAACCTGGCGTATTTTTACCCTTGATCATCGAGAGCCTCTCGTACGAGTTTTGAGAGAGAGACCTCTCCATAACTCCACCCGCCTCTCGCGCCGAAAATTGTCACCTTTTGGAGTTCCGTTTTGTATCTGAAGAGTTTTGTTCTCTCGCTATTTATTCTCACGTCTTCGACCTATGCTCTCGCCCAAGAGAGTGCGACCCCTACCTCGACATTGGATATTCAGGGTACTATCCAGGGTTACAAAGCCGCTAGAAACGTTGGCGACTTTATCGCCAAAACCGTCTACGCAAAAACCAAGCCTGGAAGCAAGGACCAGATCGCCATCTTATTGACCTCGCGGTCAGAGCCTCTAGAAGAGCTCGGCAACGCCCGTTCCATGTTTATCAATGCGGAGAATCTGCTAGAGAACTACAAAATGATTTTCCAGAGCGCAGACGCCTGGATGAATCAAAGCCAAAAGCCTTCCGGCGGTATGTTCGTCATCGTGACCGATGCAATTCGATCCCACACCGGGCAATTCGTGTCATACTTCAACAACAGCGTCAAGATTGGAAGTGGTCCCGAGGCAGTGGGTGACCAGGCCCTCAATGCCATGGTCTTTAATGAGCTGAACGCCCTTCGCAGCACTCTACCCACAAATGGTCGTGCCAGCTACACGATTTTGGTCGAAGGCGTCCGACCCACTCTGATTCCTACCACCGGTGGATTGCCGGGGAAACTGCAGAGTCGGCTTGAAGAAATCGCGAAACTCAAGAGTGCAAACGAGACACTCTTCAATCAGCTCAAGAGTAAACAGGCACTCGGCAACACCGACGCTGACGAAGCCACGAAGTACCTCAAGTCCCTAGATTCGCTTGATAGCGCAACCCGTACTCTGTCGAAGTTCTTGACCACTCCAGACAGAAAAACGGGTCTCACTCCCTTGGAAAAAATTGGCAATTCTGAGTCTATCGCCAATCAACTCGCTCAAGCCAGCAAGTCCTACCACCTCTATGTAAAGACTGTTGCTACAGGCGGATTTCAGGTAGGCTCTGGCTCTTACCAAGGAGGCGCCGTGGTCACATACTATCTCTTCGACCAAGAGGGGCTCCTTATCGAGGCCGACACGGTCGACAATCTTCAAATATCTCAGTAAGTCTAAAACTTCTCGACGGGTAAGGCCACGCTAAAAACGATAGCAACGCCACGATCCCACCAATCCCTAGCAAAATAGGCCGAGACCATCTGAGCCCAACAACTATTGAGAGCGATTGCGTTTTCCCAAAAAAGAGTTGTAGGCCGTGGAACCTTCTGCGCACTCGTTGCGTTCAGGTCAACAGGGCACCGCCCTGAGAAAAGAGCGATTATCACCATGCCCAATAGCCGACGCGCCCCTCAACTCCTTGCCCTCCTGGCGTGTTGGAGTCTTCTCCTCCTAGCCGGCTGCGGTTCCGACTCGCAAGGTCTAACCAACAATGGCAACGGAGCCACCCTGTCCCAAGTCGCCGGACCTCTCTCAGGGGCCGTCTCTTTTAGAGGGGAGCCCGTTGCCAGCATCCCCGTCCAATTGCGCCTGAATGGTAACCTACTGGAGAGCACAACCACCTCAGAGAGTGGCGATTTTCTTCTCCTGCCACCGGAGACACTCCAGTCGCTTCCATTGAGCCGGGCAGACACCACCTCTCTACAGGTCGTCGCTACCGTCGAGGGCTCCACACTCACAGCTTCTCTGCCGGTCGGCGAATCCTTTATCAACGTCAACGAGCTCGCGACTCTCGTTTCAGACTATCTCCTGTCACACCCCAATGCGACCTACGCTGAGGCGTCTAGCGCGGTAGCCTTGTCCCTGGGTATCCCCGTGGACGAAGACTTAACCCGGCTCTCCGACTCCGACATCTTCGACCCAGCGACCTTGGTTCAAGTGGCCGAGGCCCAAGGCGGGGTGAACACCTTTCTAAGCCAACTGGCTCTTCGATGCGACAACGAGAATTTCGATTTCTCCACCCCTGACCCGTATCGAGTGCTAGAGGTGATTGGCCAGGACCCTCATCATCGAGTCGACAGGTCGGGCAAGGCCGTCGCCGCCTCCTCTATCTTCGGCTTCGTGGGCAAGTACCTGGCCAAGAAAGTTCTAGGCAAAATTGAGAAAGAGGCTTGGGGATGGTTCTTTGGACTGTTTGGCAGCAACACCGGGCCGAGTCTCGAAGACGTTGTCGAGCAGCTTTCAGCCATCGAGCTTGCACTGGCCGACCTAGCCGAGAAACTCAAGCTTGAATTCACCGAGCAAAAGCTCAAAGATGCGATCAACACACTCTCAAACAGCTCGTCCAACCTGGCCACTTTCGCGCAGTTCCAGCGTGATGCCAATGAGCAGCGCCAACCAGTCACCGACGAGCCCGCCCCCGTATCCGCTGTGGTAACAGCCTACCTCGACGAAGTCTATGGCGCCTCCGGGCGATTCTCTCCCATCAGTGCCAGAACGTACGCCGGTCAGTTCTTTGATTATATGTTGAACAGAACGCCCGCCACGAGTATCGTCACCGAGTACAACAAATTCATCACGCTGAACTTGGGGATAACTCCGAGTTCCAACCTGGCCTTTTACGACCTACGCTCCAACGGACTAACCAAGAGGCTGCAGGACAACTTGAACTTCGGAATCTCCAATGTGGATCTGGCCGTGGATATGTTGGTGAACGCCTCTCACAGTGGCTTTCTCGTCAACCCGGATCTCAGTGGGCCTTACGCCGGAAATCGCCTACCCTCCGACATCGGTCTAGCCCGAGCTTTTATTCTGGCCAGTTCAACCCAAACCGTGGGCGGGACCAACGACAGCGCCGCCCTACGTCGTCGTGCCCTGCAATTGGTGCCACCGACCCTGCCTCGAGACGACATCATGACCCTGCCGATGATTACAAGCGCAGGCGATACGCCGACCATCGCCTATCGTGGAGGATGGAGTGGCACCACAAACGACCCTTACTCAGCTCTCCATTTCCCCCAGGCCTGGGCGCAATTTCCCAACCGGATCGGTGCTCCGTGGAAAGACAACGCATGGTTGCAGACCACTAGAGCTCAAATGCAAGCTATTGAAGCGCTGGCCCGGACCGTCGGCAACACCAACATAAAGGCCGGATTGGTCAGGCTAGGTTTCTTCCCCAATGAGGCCAGTGTGCCAGACTACTTCGTCTATGCCGGATCCCAAGTGTACACGGCCCAAGATCCCCTAGGGAACCTCAAAGTCGGCCTACAGGCCCACCAGTTGGGTGTGGCCAACCCAGTTATTGTTCCCTTCGAGAAGTTCGATAGTCGAGACAAGAAGATGGGTAGGCTTTACCTCCGAAGTAGCTTATCTGGGGGAACTCAAGCCCAAGCCGATACGATCCTGGCGACCGGCACAACGGTCAAGCCAACCATCACCGTCAGCCGACCATCACCTGGCAAGCTAAAAGCTGTAGCGACTTACCAATTTTCCAACGGTCAAAAGTTCGATGTGGACGTGACGGACCGAGTCGAGTGGCTCAGTTCCAACACCGCTCGGGTCGAAGCCTCCAATTTGGACTCCGATACCGACAATCCGGCTGGGACCCTGATTCTCAAAATGCCCACACCGTCCGGAGAACCGGTCACCATGACAGCAGCACTCTTGACTGATTTTGCCAATCCGCAGTCGGCCGATTCCTATGCCACCGGTGAGCTCGAGGTGGAGGTTGCAGACAACGAAGAAACTCTGCCGATACTCACCGAGATCGAGATCACCCCCCGCAACCGCATCTACACCTCAACCGGCACCCCAGCAGCCTACTTCTACTGCAGCGGCTTTGTCGGCGAAAACCGTCCCTCCACAGAACTCAACACCTTCCTCGTCAACGATCTCACGAACACTGTGCAGTGGACCTTGCTCGACTCAAACGGTGACCCGGTCGACCCGAACCTCGCGACCATCTCAAACACCATGGGCCCGTCTTCTCCCGGCGGCATTCTCAGATTGCTGAGTAGCTCTCTGAATGGGACCTATACGGTCAGAGCAGAGTATTTCAACGATGTGAACGATCCCGAACCGGCTTTCGTCGACGAGACGAAGATCGGGATTCAGCTGCAGTGACGTCCTAGGGGTGGGAAACGAAGAAGACTGGCTGGCTCGCCGGAGTCAAATTCAGTAGCGCTTGGGTATTGAGAGACGCTCCAGCGCCTTGGGCACGAGTCGGTGAAACCGACGGAGTCCTGGAGACATCCCTTGGGCGCTGCCCCAGACCGTTCAAAGGACTACTCAACAACGTGCCTTTTGGCTTTGCTAAAAAGTCGCTCGGCAAACCTGCTCTGATCGAAAATAAGGAAGACGTCCTCGCTCCGGCTTCCGGCATATCGGATGGTTACCATCCCGGCGGTAGAATTGGGATTGTCCCATTCCTCGCGGGGTGTGTTGGGACACAGCTTGGGTTTGAGTTGCTCCAAAATCTGTTCGAGATCAAAGATTCCGTTTTCTACAGTCTGAGATTGGGGGAGCGCACCGTAGTACAGGACCGCTTCACCATCCGCTCTAAGCATGAGCCGGTCTTCGCCGTGAGGATAGTCGATGGTGAGACTCTCCACTCTATCCTCACCTAAGGAAAACGAAGTCGATAAAAGAACGGCCAGCAAAATGATGATTCGGGTTGAGACTCTCATGCTACTGCCGTCTTGTCTCCAAACACCGCGATCGCCTCCCAGGCGAGTCTATGGTACGAACTCACAAAAGCAGCAGCTTCTGTTCAAAAAATCAGCTAGAGGTCTGTGAAAGCAAACCCGAAAGACACATCGCGTGCCCGATCATACCTCAACATGCTGCTATCAAAAACTCTGGGAACTTTTGAGATTGTGCATGGGGGACACTGAACTCTCCATCGAAACACGAGCTCGAGATCAGGGAGTCTTGTGGCCGCTACATAGGTCCGAGGTGGAGGGCTTCCCGAAGGCCGATAGGCCCACTTTCGTTCGGCGAATAGCCCAGCAGATGAAACACCTAACCAGGCTTCAAGACATCCTAGAGGCGTTCAGTCTGGCTGATATAAGAGCCCTGTCTTTCAAGGGGCCAGCTCTTTCCGAACTTGTTTACGGGGATGCTTTCTTTCGAGAGTATGGGGATTTTGACATCATTGTTCACCCGAGAGATGTTTTCGCCGCCTGTGATTGTTTGCGGACCCTGGGTTTTCAAACGACCTATCCCAAAATCGATTCCACCTCGAAACGCGTGGCTGTACAGCGCTTTCATAAAGCACAAACGCTGCAGGACACAAACGGAATCACCACCGACCTCCATTGGCACCTACTCAGTCAATGGGTCGCGTTTGAGATCCCATTCGAAGAGTTGTGGGACCAGCGTCAAATTCTGAATCTCTCCGACATCTGCCGATGCGACGTTTTTTCCAACGTTCACAGCATCATTTTCTTGGCCTTCCACGGTAGTCAAGACGGCTGGACCAAACTCAAGCCCCTCCTCGACCTCGCATTGTCGCTGAACAATCTGGAATACGATGCGGCTGAACTCTACTCAATTGTAGGCCCCAGAAGACCATTGTTGGACCGAGCTCTCAGCCTGGCCATCGACCTCTTGGGAGCGACCCCCCCACGAGGTCACAGACCCTTCTTTCAATCCCAAACGGATGCCCTAGAATTCCTATCCCGAGCCCAAAAAGCGAACGAGCCTCCGCAACTGGCATTGCTCGCACCGAATCTCTGGGAAGGTCAGCCTTTCGTGGCTCTATGCAGAAGTTTGAAGGCCGTCATCACACCATCCGTGGAGGACATTGAATCTGTGGAGTTGCCCGAGTGGGCAATAAACAGCTACTACCTTGTCCGACTGGTTAGGCTGCTGAACAAGAGCCTGGAGAGGCGGCGATTCAAATAGTTGGCAACGCGCATGCTCTCATCGGACGACGGAAGAGCGACGATGTCGGCCTTCTCCACACAAGGCCATGGGTCGGTCTGAAAACTGCAAAACCCACACTGTGGGGAATATCTTCGGCATATTAAGCCAGAGCGAGCGCCCTTCCAAAGCCGTTGGATTGAACCAGATCAAACCGACCAAGCCAAAAAAAGCGAAGCTCGTCAGAGCGATTCAGGTATCCAAAGTCATCGAGAACCTCAACCGGGCAAAACTCTTGAAGCTATTGTTGGGCCAATCCAGGCTGATCGGAGAGTACGGTAACCCGACCCGTGTCAGCGGAAAGTCGCTCTAACAATTGATGCAGATTAGTACTCTTGCCGCCGGCATGAAAGGGACGCAGTGCAGACAGCAAGCGAATCATAAACGACTCCGCAAAAATCGATACACTTGGCCAGTTCAGGACATTTGCGAGAGCAAACGGAGGTTTCCGTGACTGCGAAGACGAGGCTTCACATAAGGCTTCTTTTCCGTGTCGGAACTATCATTGTTTGGGGTCTTATCTTTATCCATGACACGAAAGTTCAAGTTCCTGAGAAACTTCCCTCCAAAGGCAAAGTTGCACGATCCCAGCTAGTCTTGCTTCTTTCAATACAAGTGGATGTTAGACGAGAGCATCGAGAGCGCTCTCCACCAAGACAGGAAGCTAGGTCAAGGCACCACGGTTAAGCAATCGTTCGGCAAAGGTTGGGACCTTTGGATAAGGATGGCGGACGTGGCAGAAATTCATTGTGAAGAGGGATTCACGGGGCTGGTCTATCGTCGTTGGTCAGGCAGCCTCACGAGAAATCCCAATTTTGCCAGGGCCGACGTGGCCCTCAGAATCGTCCGTGATGCCGTAGCTCGTCGATATCCCACACCAGCGCCCCCCAAATGGGTTGATGAAACCCGGAGGGAGACCTCCTATCGAACGGAACCATCCGCTAATGTGTGGCATCACCGGTTTCATCTCTTTGAATCAAGTCCCACCCGACCAGCGCCTTGTTCGTGAAATGACAAACAGGACCCGTCATCGCGGGCCCGATGGCGAAGGGTTCTATACAGATAGCAAGGCGTGTTTAGGTCACCGTCGCTTGAGCCTGGTTGCTCCGTCCTGCGGTCACCAGCCTCTGAGCGATCCAGAAAGCCGTTTCTGGGTTACCGCCAACGCCGAAGTTCACAACTATAGATAGTTTTACCCAGTACGGCACATAGGCTGCGACGTCGCTGTTATTCCTCTCCTCTTTCGGGAGAAGGGGATTTCTTTTCTATCTCACTTAGACGGAATGTTCGCCTTGGCTCTTTGGGACAGTCAAGAAGAGACATTGCTGCTTGCCACGATAGTCACGGAATGAAACCGTCCTTCTGCTACCAGGATGACTAGGGTACACTCACTGGAAGCCCGAATACCTTTTCTCAATCCTTCGGTCGTCGGAGTTGCCAAGAGGCTTCCTCTGAGCCTGCGCACAAAGAAGAGAGCTCTGTTCGAGACTTTCGGGCACCTTCTTACAATCTCGATTTTCGAACGGAGGAAGAAAGGATTCGGGGTGCCCGTAGGTCTCTGGGCTTGGAAGCCGGGGACCTTTCGTGACCAGATCTACGATACACTTGGGTCTAGATCTGCAAAGTTTCCGGAGTATCTCAACCCCAAAATGGTGGACCGCCTGCTACAAGAACACGATCGCCTTCCGCTTCACGGGCACCAATTGTGGTGCCTGTTTATCCTGGAGATTTGGTTGCAGAGACTTCAATGAATGGCGGGATCAGGAACTCTCATTCAGGTACAAGTTTCTCGCCAAAGAACCGACAGTTTGTGGACGGGCAGCCCCTAGATAATTTTGGTGCAGAGCTTCTTCGACTTCAGCTCAAAAAGGGACCGGTTGAATTCCGCGTGACGGGGACCTCCATGAATCCGCTGATCTCCCCTCACTCGTTCGTCGTGTTAGAAAGCGTAGACGTAGAGAGCCTAAAAATCGGTGACGTTCTCTGTATCGAAGGTACGGATGGGAAGCTTCTGATTCACCGGCTTCACGGCAGAGAATCTGGTCACTGCCTCACGCGCGGAGATGGTCGTGCTAGATTTGATAGGATTGTGCCAGAACAGGCCATCATCGGCCGGGTTGCCAACACTTCTATTGCTCATTGGCCCATCAAGAATAAGGTCTATATTTGGGCCGTGGTAAAACCTCTCTTCTATGCCAGAAAATCCTTGGGACGCAAATTCGTAGAAAGAGTCTATAGAGGATTTCTTGCTTCGGTGCGCCTTAGTCGTTGGTTGAGACTCCTGATCCATCTCAAACCTTTTTCCGTCCGAACCGTTCGACCGGACTGGGATTCCGTTTTAGTATCCAGATTGTGCGGACTGGAACCCGACCAAATTTCTACCGCGATCGACCATCCACAGCGTTGGCACTGTTTGGTTCTCTATAGCGGTGAGAGACCTGTTGCCTGTACACTCTGCTGTTTTGAGCAAGGCCACTGGTCCCTCGAAGCCTTTGGACATCAGGATGAACGCGTCGGTATCCTACTTTTTCAGTGTCTCATTTTTCGCCTGTTTGGATTGCGCGGGAAAAAGCTCTTCACTCTTAAGAAAAGGGCTTTCAGGATGGACTGGTCCACCGAAGAGCTGTCCTGGCTGTTGGACAGGGGATTCGTTAAGAACCTAGACCATATCGTCCTTACCTGCCAGTGAATGAACGCCGACGTTATCTGATTCCAAGGAGTCAAGTCTCTCGAAAATTGGTGCTGCGGGACTCCCACGTCACCGGCCCCAGCGATTCTTGGAGGTCTCATAGGCCTGATTGATGCTTTTGACCTTCCCGAGCTATCTCGATTGATTCAAGCATCTAAGGACCGCGTCTACCGACTGACCGCCCGCAATGACACAACCCTGATGGACCTTGCCTACCATTGGTATCCCAACAATGGGCGCTATCCGGAACTCGAAAGTTTCAGCGGTTGTCCAGGGGCTTGGTTGAGCCCCCCTATTCGACTTTTCCCGAATCACATCGGTTTGAGGTCTAGACCCGATGCCTCCCTTTACGAGGTCCTGATTCGCGAACCGAAGCATGCCGATGCCTGGACGCTACTGGACGCGATTTATCAAGAATGGCAGCGTCCACAAGAGGCCGAGGGAGCCCTATTACGCGCCCTCTCGGCGCATTCGGACCACCCCTTGGCCTGGAATAGCCTCGGAATCGCCCTGGAAGACCAAGGCAAAATATCGGCTGCCGAAGAAAGCCACCAAAAAGGCGTTGAGACTCCATCCCAAGCTAACCTGGGCTCGGAAAAATTTGGCGGCGCTCCACTCGGGATCTAAACAGCCCTAACCAGCTCTTGGTCCAATAACTCTTGTACGAAGTCCATGAGATCTCGCAAAGCTTCTTCTTCGCTCACATCAAAATTGACCACGACCTGTCTTGCTATCTGCCCCAAATTTTTCTCTCCATCAAGCTCATCCCAGATGACTTGACAGACCGAGTTTAATACGAAAAAGTTCCCCGTTTTAGGGTCTAGAAGGACACTTTCACCGTCGAACTCCTTACAAGGGAGTTTCTCCTTTTGGAAACGTGTTTCTGGTACCATGCCTTGCTCCATTCTCACTACTGCCGGCGGGAAAGTAGACGTGTCCGAAGAAGCGCGAACCGTGATTACTGCCGTTCGGATCCATCATTTTGATCTGCCGCACGGCGGTGGATTCTCCTTCCATCACGCTGACGGCCATCCTCTGCTCAAGGTTCTAAAGAAAGCTCAAGCCCGCTGGTTGAGACTCCAGGAAACTGAGACCTCGAGGTTCCGCAAGGAGGCCAAAGAGCAGATTGAGATCAGCCGCTCGCTGCTAGCGACCTGGTTGGGAGTAATCCCCGAGCAACTCTTGTTGGTTCCATCGGTAAGAAGCGCCATGGCCTTTCTTCCCCGCATTTTGGGTCTGAGGGCAAATGAGGAATTCCTTGCGACTGATGAGGAGTATGTTCATCTTATTCCTAGGTGGAGAACCTTATGCCGAGATTTCGGGGTCCCCTATCGTGAGCTGTCGGTCAGGGAACTTCTGACGAACGGCTTCCCCTCTCGTTCAAGAGTCTTTTGCCTGAGTCATATAACGAGCCTCTCAAGCCAGATTCTACCCGTAGAGAGACTCTGCTGCGAGGCCAGGTCGCAAGGCATCATTACTGTCGTCGACGGTGCCAACTCCGTAGGCCAGATCTCCGTTCGACCCAGCGAGTTGGGTGCCGACTATTACGTAGGCGGACTGCACAAGTGGTTTGGGCTTCCATATGGCTCAGCCTTTCTTTTCTGCAAGGAACCTCCGCCCCCTAAGGTTCGTTGGCTGGAAACAGGCTTGGGCAAAATTACCATCAGCCATCTCCTGATCAAAACCCTACTCGATTTTCAAGCCGAATTGGGCCATCCGACTTCACCGGCATCTCCCGAGCTGAGAAAACTTGCATCCGAACGTTTGGGATGGCCCCTGCTTGAGGTCGACGAGCCGGCTCCCCAAATGGCAACTTGCTTACTACCGAAGGAAATCGAGTTTGACAGACTTAATCATCACCTAGCGACATGGGGATTTGACGGTATCGTACTCCACTGGCGCAAGCGGCCGATCCTCAGACTCTGCTTTAGCCCCTACCACGACTCGAGCGATGTTCTCAGACTAGCGAAAGCTCTCGAAAGATTCCGATGCAAACGATAAGAGAGTTTAGCCTGACCCGACCAATCTCTGTACTCCAATGAGGGAAAAAAACGAAATCGAAGGGCCAAATAGCGACCTACGATGGCGTGGAGGTTTTCCACTCCAACCTGTCTAGCGATTCTGTGAAGGATGAGATCTTGGGCGAGTCTTGAGGGGGCTCCACAAGATTCTGGAGCGAGAGGTGACTGGAAAGCCCTGGCCAAAGCTTCCAGAATGGGGATTGCGGTGGCCGCCCCTCTGTCCTTGAGCTCAATCCAAAGTCTGTCGCCACTCTGCTTTAACAATTGGAATCCTAACTTCGGCCACTCTGTATCGGGATGAATCATGGAATGAATGCCGCCGAGCCAAAGGCTATCGATCGTATCGCAAGCTCGAGAATCTAGAGAGAGCGTGCGGGACCGGGACCACAGTTGCTGAAAATCAGGGCCACCAGGGTACTGGGGATGAAAAGAGACCGATAGTCCGCTCGGATGGACGCCCGTCTCCTCAGCGACTTCCACGGAATGTCTGAGAGCGAAGGTGTATCGGCGGAGGCTAGAGTCTGGTATCACAATATCGAGTCGCGGGATTACAGTCTGAGCCCGAGTTGTGAGGCCCTCATAGGGCCAGATGAAAAGTGCCGGTAAATCAGCCTCTTTCAAATCTTGGCATAGTTCCTCACGGATCTGACTCAAAAGCGGCAACAGCGAGTCTCTCTCTAAATCTGGGGTGTTTTCAATCTCATCAACAGTTCGCCGGGCGGGCAAGAGAATGGAGGTCCAGTCAAAGGTCACGAGAGCAGAGCCCTGTAGAGGTCGCCATATTGGCCAACGTACCGGCTCCATTCAAATCGTCGGCTGGCCTGGAGCCTAGCCTCCAAGCCAAGGCGCCGTGTGAGAGATGAATCGAGCACAAGGGTACGGATGGCTCGACTGAGGGCCTCGACATCCTCTGTCTCGACCAGCAAGCCGGTCTCATGAACGAAGCTCACGGAATCCGCGAGGCCCGCC
>CAZVVF010000041.1:0-11822 GCA_964630575.1 uncultured Burkholderiales bacterium
CCCCACATCCGCCTCCGGAGCCGCCGCCTGCCACAGACGAACCACTCCCACTGGAAGAAGAGCAGCCAGCCAGTAGCGAAACGCTCAACGCTAAGGCTAGAAAGAGACTTGAAATTTTGTTTGACGAGGTTGGTAAACTCACGGTTCCTCCTAAGATTTTCGGGGGCCCGACGATGGACACTCAGGCATCCAATACGGGGATAGGGCGCTTCTTGTGTTGGCATCAAGCTCCTCTTTGCTCGGATTGTCATCGAGCTTTGTGCTATCGGGTGATAGACCGTTTGGGTCTGGAGACCAATGACCTCGAAGGATTGAGGCTAGGACGGACGGTGGCTGCGGAGGCATATGGCCGGAGAAGGGGGAAGCAATCGATCGCGTCGGAGAATTTTTCCTCCGCCATAGACCTATCTCATTCTCGGCTATTGGGGGGGGTAGTCTCTTCACAGGAGTTATTAGAGTGAACTATCCGTCAAAAACTGAAATTACCGTCGCTTGGGGTGAGATGGACGCTTTTGGGCACGTCAACAACGTGGTCTTCTTCCGTTACTTCGAGTCAGCACGAATCGAGTACTTTCGAATGATTATGGGGGACAATATCGCCACCGATGATTTCACTCCGATCCTAGCCAATAGCGAATGCGCCTATCTCAGACCGGTGTACTTCCCAGATAAGCTGGTGGCTGAGGCTGCTGTGACCCGTCTGGGTCGAAGCAGTATGGATATGGAGTACAGGTTGACCAGCGTGAAGCAGGGCCAAGTTGTGGCTCAAGGCAAGGCTGTCATCGTCAATGTCGACCGCAAGACCGGGAAAGGGTCCCCCTTGCCTGACGAGCTCAGACAGAAGATCGCCGATCTCCAAGGCCAGTCATGAAGTGAAAGGCCGCCTCAGCCGCCGTGCTGAGGTTCTCGTCTAGGGTTGTTGATGAGCGTTTGCGAGGCACGAATTGATGGTCGCCGTCCGCTATCCAGCAGAGTTCGATGAAGGCTGGTAGATGGTAGCTTTCGACATCTTGACGATTTCCAAATCGATCCCGCTCACCCTGACAGATGAGAGTCGGGCAAAGGATTTGGTCGAGATGCTCCGTTCTCAGGGTTTGTGGCTTTGCGGGAGGATGAAAAGGGTAGCCGAAGGCGATGAGGCCGGCCACTTCTTGCTGGGTTGCTAGGTGACTCGCAACGCGACCACCCAGCGATTTCCCTCCCAAAAAAACAGTTCCGGCCGGGTAGGGCTCCAGGACCGCACGATACTCCTCCAGCAGTTTGGCAAGCCTGGATGGTGGCCTCGGTTTTTGGGCCGCCAAGGCTTGTTTCATGTATTCGAAGTTGAAGCGCACGACCTCGACTCCAAGGCTTTCCAGGCGCTGAGTGAGTCGCTCCATCCAGGGCGAGTCACAGGGTTGTCCCGAGCCGTGAGCGAGAAGGAGCGTGGGGGCCGCTTTAGGCGATAGGCCACCGTGTCTTTTTAAGGGCTGAGAACTCAGTGGCCTGGGCTCCTGTGAGAGCTGGGTCGCATGCTGGTCGAACCTCCGATATCCCGACGCATTTCCAATGCGAACGATTTTCCCTTTGCGCCTTGTCTCCAGGCTCTGGAGAGTGGAGAGCATCGGCGGGAATGGTCATGAGGACAGGGAAGAAACTCTCATGTCTCTTTGCCGCACGATACTGCTGGTCGCTCTTTTGACCGCCCTCTGCTCGGGCCGTCCACTGGCCCCGGAAGAAGGCACACAGGGGAGGGCTTGTCTCAAGGGCGAGACCGATTTCAGCCGTGTCGTTCTAGCTCATGACTTCCCCTCTCATTTTCTGAATTGGGCCTACGAAGAGCCAAAGTTGGTCGAGTGGTTCCTCGACTATTCTCAGTGGGAAGCGAAATATCGCAACTACTTCCGGCGAAACTACGGTGACTCATCTCTCACTTTCAGGCCCTCGATGATCGTCATGCATTTTACCGTGGTGCCTACGGCAGAGGCCACTCACGCCTTGCTGCAGCGCAACAAGGTCAGTGTGCAGTTGATGATCGACACAGACGGCACGGTGTTTCAACTCATGCCGCTCGACCGCCGCTGCAACGGGGCCTACGGGGTCAACCACAAAGCCTTGTCGATCGAGATGGTGGCGCGTACCGAAGACGACCTGTTGAGCCGCAGCCGTCAGGTCTTTTCTTCCTTCTGTCTAGTGAGACACCTGATGAGTCAATTTGATATTCCTCTCTCCAAGGTGGTCGGTCATTCGGAAGTGGGCGAGGGAGTCACCCGTGTTCCTGAGTATCTCGATCTCCACGATCGTCAGTATCCTACCCGCTACCCGCCCTGGAGCAAGCGTACTGACCCAGGTGACACCTATATGAGTTGGCTGCGGACCTACCTGGCTCTTCACCCGCCCAACTGAACGCTCTGCCCGGTCAAGGGGGGGCAAAACTTTGCCGCTTGAGAAAGGTGAAGAATGAACAAGAATTCGCAAACTCACTCCGATGCCTTCGTCTTTTTTGGTGCCACAGGCGATCTGGCTTACAAAAAGATCTTCCCGGCTCTTCAGGCTCTCATCCAACGCAGTCGACTGAATATACCGATCATCGGAGTGGCCAAGGCTGGATGGGGTCTCGACGATCTCCTCGCCCGGGCGCGAGCGAGTTTGCAAGAGTATGGCGGTGGAGTCGATGAGGCCGCATTCGCCAAGCTCAAACAGCTTTTGCACTATGTCGATGGCGACTACAACGATAGCTCTACTTTCGACGAGCTGCTTCTAAAGCTGAACAAGGCTAAGAACCCCATACACTATTTGGCGATACCACCGAGTCTCTTTGGGGTGGTGAGCACTCACCTGCAAAAGTCGGGCTGCGCCAAGAACGCTCGGATCATCGTAGAAAAGCCCTTTGGACGCAATTTGGAGACGGCTCAAGATCTGAACAAAACACTTCACGGCGTTTTCCCAGAGTCGAGTATCTTTCGAATCGATCACTACTTGGGCAAGGAAACCGTTCAAAACTTGCTCATTTTTCGCTTCGCCAATACCTTCTTGGAGCCGATCTGGAACAGGAATTATATCAAGAACGTGCAGATCACAATGGCCGAGTCGTTCGGAGTTCAGGGCCGTGGCAGTTTCTACGAAGAGGCCGGAGCGATTCGAGATGTGATGCAGAATCATTTGCTGCAGGTGGTGGGTTTTTTGGCCATGGAAGTGCCCTCCCTCTCCTATCACGATTCCCTTCGGGATGAGTTGGTGAAGGTGTTTCGGCAGATACGCCCTCTGCAACCGAAGGATGTGGTTCGAGGTCAGTTCGCAGGCTACCTAGAGGAGGCCGGTGTGGCTAGGGACTCAAGGGTGGAAACGTTTGCCGCTCTGCGTCTGGAGATCGATTCCTGGCGCTGGGACAGCGTGCCATTCTTTATTCGTGCGGGAAAGTGTCTGGCCAGAACGTCTACTGAGGTCACCGTAGCGCTCAAGCGGCCTCCGCTGGGGCATTCCGTGCGACCGCAGGAAAATTATATCCGTTTTCAGCTGTCTCCAGAACTGAAGATCGTTCTTGGAGCCAACGTCAAAAGACCGGGTGAAACGATGAAGACCAAAGCCACCGAGTTGTCCTTGGTCAGCGAACCAGACGGTGATGAGTGCGGGCCTTACGAACGCTTGCTAGGTGACGCCATGAAGGGTGACGCCACTCTGTTCGCCCGTCAGGACGCCGTTGAAGCCGCCTGGGCTGTTGTGGAGAACATTCTTGGTGGCGCGACGCCT
Organism: uncultured Burkholderiales bacterium; assembly: GCA_964630575.1. Classification (GTDB taxonomy): domain Bacteria; phylum Vulcanimicrobiota; class Xenobia; order Xenobiales; family JADMJV01; genus JAEXNA01. The sequence continues at coordinate 3,730 of CAZVVF010000041.1, forward strand.
GTGCACACCTATGAGCAAGGTTCTTGGGGCCCGAGCCAGGCCGATGAACTGATACGAGATGTTGGCGGCTGGGCTCACTCCTAGCTCCAAACTCGGAGGTGATGAACGTCGTTCCACAAGTGGATGACGTTGGTCTTTCGCTCCTTGCCCAGTGCGCTCACCGAAGCCGTCTCCAGAGCGAAGAAGCGCCCTGAGTCGGCGGGTAATCCGAGCCAGCGAGCCGCCAAAATTCTCAGGATGTGGGCGTGGCCGAATAGGGCCACGTCACCTGTGGATGAGGCGACTCGCGCGAGCACCCGATCGGCTCGCGATCCCACCTCGGCGACACTCTCACCACCGGTGATGGGGTTCGTCCAAACATCCCAGCCCGGTATAGACTGCCTTATCTCGGCTGTCGTTCGGCCCTCAAACTCTCCATAATCCCATTCGCGTAGGTTGGCGTCTACGATCGCCCTGGCACCAAACCCCGCACCTTCGCAGGTTTGACGAGCCCTTTGAAGCGGACTGGAGAGGACCAGGGAGAAGGGTATCTTGGCGAGCCTCTGTTTGAGCAGGGAGGCCTTGTCGAGGCCCGCTTCTGTCAAGGGGATATCGGTGCTCCCGGTATGTTGCCGGGAGAGGCTCCAGGCCGTTTCACCGTGACGGATCAGCCAAATCATACAGATGGTGGAACGATCTCTTGATGACCGCCAAAAGCGCCGCGCATGGCTGAGAGAAGCTTGTCGCCGTAGTCAGCCTCCCCTCTGGAGGAGAAGCGTTGGTAGAGAGCGGCGCTGAGCACAGGCACCGGAACCGCGGTGTCGACGGCTGCCTTGATGGTCCATCGACCCTCTCCCGAGTCGGACACTCGACCGGTGAAGTTCGAAAGGGTTGGCTCTCGATGGAGAGCTTCTGCGGTCAAGTCGAGCAGCCATGAGGCGATGACGCTGCCTCGGCGCCAGACCTCAGCGATCTCTGGGATGTTGAGATCGTATTGGTAGTTCTCGGGCTCTCGCAGGGGAGTCGTTTCAGCGTCTTTGGCTCGCTCTTTCTTGCCCAAGTCAGCGTTTTGTAGAACGCTCAATCCCTCGGCGTAGGCGGCCATGATTCCGTACTCTATGCCGTTGTGAACCATCTTGACGTAGTGTCCCGCACCGGCACCTCCGCAGTGCAAGAAGCCCCGTTCGCTGGTGCTGGGTTCGCCTGCTCGACCAGGTGTGCGAGGAGCAGACTCGAGGGGGGGAGCCAGAGCGGCAAAAGTAGGTTCCAATCGTTGCACGGTTTCAGCTTCGCCACCGATCATCTGGCAGTAGCCTCGCTCCAAGCCCCAGACTCCGCCGCTGGTCCCGACGTCGATGTAGTGGAGGCCACTCTCTGAGAGTTCTCGCGAGCGTCTGATGTCGTCGACGTAGTAAGAGTTTCCACCGTCGATGATGGTATCGCCCTGACTCAAGAAGGGGAGCAAGTCGCTGATAGCGCTGTCCACGAAAGCGGCAGGGACCATGAGCCAAACGGCCCTCGGAGTGGTCAAGAGGTCGCTCATCTCCCGAGTGGACGCGGCTCCCACGGCCCCTTCCTTCACCAAGGCTTGAACGGCATCGGGGTTGCGGTCGTAGACCACACAGCGATGTCCAGCACTCATGAGTCTTCGAACCATATTGGCGCCCATTCGGCCCAGTCCGATCATTCCTATTTCCATAACGCTGCTCTTTCTCGTCCCCTTTTGGGACGCTAGGGGGTGGGGGTCAGTAGGTCGCTGAGTATGATGGGAAGAGAGTTTGTCGTGTCGTCGACGATCGAGCTGTGGCTCTCTGGAACCACGCTTGACTTGACCGCTCCAATGACAATGCCCGGGTTGGCGCTGGAGAGGTCGACCAAGCCGTCACTCGGGTAGACACCTAGGATGAAGTCTGCCGCATCATACTCTAGACCGGGTTCGTTCCCGCCCAGGGTTCGGTAGGTCTCCTCGGGGTGGTTTTGGGCGGCTTGGTTGTTGAGAGCCGCTAGGGCCGCGCTGCCGGCGGCCAAGTCGCTAAAGCCTGGTGCGTCGACATCGACCTGGCACGGGGTTCCGTCGGCGTTGCGAAAGTCGAGGACCTCGTTGACCACCACAAAGCGGACGAAGCGCTGAAAGGTGCTCAGTGAGCCCTCTAGGGCGTTGACGGCGCTGGACCCCAGATGGGGCCCTGAGGCAAAGGTTACGCTGTTGGATTCATAGGGTGGTGGGGTGCCGTTTTCAAAGGCGACCCTGGAAACGATGGTTCCCATGCTGTGGGCGAGGTGGCTCCATTGGCTGTTGGGGTTGCTCTCGAGGCTGCTGTAGGCTGTATTCAGGCGTGGGCCTGTGGTGGTGATGCCACTGAGAGTGTCGTATTCAAATCCATAGATGGCGGTGAACGGGCCTTGACTGTCGAGGTATTTCGCCGCCGTTTGGAACCTCGGTATGTTGGAGCCTAGTCCGTGGACTATCATCAAAGGCTTGTTGCCGGGTGAAGGGATGGCGGCGATAGGGCTTCCCTGGTCAACGACTTTTTCGAAGGCGCCATTGGTGAAGACGTAGAGGTTGTAGCTGGGCCAATTCACGTGGGGAGGTCGCGATAGGTAGCCCCCCTCGTCGATAACGCTGATGGTGAGCGATTCCGAATTCAAGCGCGAACGGGTACCGTCGGATTGTAGGAGCGCCTCATTGCTGAAGTCGACCCTCCCCAAGAAGGTTCCGTTCGAAGCGTCGTAGGTCGTTTCTAAAGGGATCGCAAGACCTTCGGGAAGGTGCCAATAGACTCCGTGCTCTTGGGGGCGATCGGTTTGGTAAGGTAGCCGAAAGCTGGCCTCGCCCAGCAGACTCGCACCGCCGATATCGAGTCGAAGGGCTTGGCCGACCGGTTGAAAATCCCGTTGGTTTCTCAGCGCTAGGGTTCCGGCGCTGATCAGGGTGAGAGTCACGGTGGTGTCATCGCTGAGGGCACCTGGCGAGAGGTTGGCGGTGTGTCCAGAGGCGGGGTGGGCGATGCTCCCGCCAGTTGAGCCAACGATGTCTTGCTTCACGAATTGAGCGGTTTGGACAGGGGCCCCACCGATCGGGTTACCGGATCCGGAACTCGAGCCGCAGCCTGCCATCAGGCTGAGACCAAGGAAGGCTGAAAGGAGCTTTTTTATCGACATAGGACCGGCTTCCATACCATTGGCAGCGGACCTCTAGGGGCTTTGGGGAAACAGGTCTCGACCTGATAGGGAGTCGGGAGCGCGCTGCGCTGCTGAGCCCAGGAGTGGTTCCGAGAATATGGAAGACCCATAGTGCCTACCACAACGGTTTCACAGGCCATCTGTAGACTCGGGGTCGGGCAAGGAAGAAGGTCCCTATGAAAAGCGTCGCACTCTCTACATTTCTCTTTTTTAGTTTGCTCTGCTCAAGCGTGCTGGCCAACCCCTGTCAGTTCAAATTGATGGGCACACAGGTTCGTATCGATCTTCCAAACGAGTTTGCTCCTTTCACGACTTCCGACCCGGAACGGATGCGAATGTTCATGGACGAGAGCATTCCTGCAAACGTGGCCGTGATGAACCTGGGTGAAGCCATTACTGCTGGAGACGTTCAATCTCCGGACACACTCCAGGGTATCAAAGCGCGAATGAGCAGAGGGAGATTCGTTGAACATACTCTGGTCACCCTTGCGGACAACCGTAAGGCTCTTCGAGTCGTGCTGGAGGTGGAAGGGAAGAACGCCGTCATGAGACAGGTCCGCTACCTCGTGGCCGGCGACCCAGGCTGGTCTGTCATTTTTACCACAACCTCCACCGAGTATCAGCAGATGCGCCCCAAGTTCGAGGCTTGGGTCAAGAGCTTTCAGGTGCTTTAGGAGCGTCGCTCGTGGAGAAGACTTGGCCTTTCTCTGAGGGAGTCGATTTCGGAGCTTACCTCTTTGGAGCTAAGAACCGAGCCTCGGCACGCTCTTCTTGAATGAGAGCGGCGGTGGACCCCAAGACAAGACCGGTCGCGGCGCCTACCACAGCACTGCCCATAGCGGATAGGTCGTACCCGATAGAAGCCCCCAAGGCCGTTCCCAAAACAGCCCCAACCCCAACTCCTATGTTCACGTCAGAGAGCTTAGATTCGAACTTTGGAGAGTTCTTGAGGGCGCTCACCGTGTCGGCAGCATTAGCTCCGAGAGCGGCACCGGCTATTCCCACGGCCACCGCACCCACGGCGGCAGCGCCCCAAGTGGAGCTTTGGGCCAAGTAGTAACCGGCTGTTCCAAGCGCTGTAACACTAGCGGTGACAGTGGCGAGGGACCGCAGTTTGTCGAGGCTGGATAACTGGTAAGAATCTTGGAGGTTTGTCTGGTCTGGCTTCTCGCTGGAGCCAGAGCGAGTCCCGTTGGGGCTGCTTGGTGCGGTGTAGGCTTTGGCGTAGGGCATGGTCGCTCGGCTTCTGCTCGATGAAATGTTCATTGTTGGCTCTCCTGGATCGTAGGTTAACCTTGAAACGTTAAGGCAACGTCATAGGCCCTTGAAGCTCAGGCGGATCGAGGCTTACTTCCAAAACAGGCTGCAGTAGAACAGGGCGAATCCCCCCAGAAAGCAGAATCCCGAAAGGCTATGGACCCGGAACCATCGAGATGGTTGCTCGGATGCTGGGATATCCCGACCAAACAAGGCGCGGTGATTTAAGCCCGCGAGCAAGGGGGCGGTGAGAAAAGAGATGGTTGTGGCGAGGTCTACGAGCTTTTTTAAGGAGGCCGGGAAGGCCCCAATGATAGCCAAAGCTCCCAGTCCGATGACCGCTACAAAGACCCAATAGGCTCGGTTCGTTTCGCTCGACTGTTCGGGTTGGTCGGGTTCTGTTAGGGCGTACCAAACACCCGATAGGGCTCGTGGAAAACCGTCGACGACAGTCAGGGTCGTACTGAACATGATGGCAAAGGCGGCGAGCCCAATCATGGGGCGGCTCCAGTCACCGAGCGAGGCTGCGTAGAGGTCGACGACCTGAGCGGCGAACAGGTGGGCCTGAGGGGCGAACTCCGTGCCTGAGGTCTGCATAACGGAGGCCCCCAAGCAGACGAAGCAGAGGGCTAGGATGGTTGTTCCTAGATATCCGATGTTGAAGTCCAACAGCGCTTCCTTCACCTCGGGACGGTGACCGGTTTGCTTCTTTCGAGCGAGGGTCCAGAGCGAGTGCCAAACTGCGATGTCCACGGCTGATGGCATCCAGCCAACGAGGGCGGCTACGAAAAGTATGACCTTGAGGTCATACTCTTGGGGCAGAAAAGAGACCTGACTCCACTCTAGCTCAGGCAGGGCCAAGAGAGTTGCCAAGATCGTGCAGACTGTCAAAATCGCCACCATAGCTTTGATGAGCTTGTCGAGCCAAGAGAAGCCTCCCACTCTGAGCACAATGGCACAGAGCACGAGGAGCACCGCGGACATTGAGACCATGCCTATGGACAGACCGGTTAGCGCCACGGCCAAGCCCGCTGCCATGGCAGTGACGGCGGCCTCTACGGTGAACATCGTGCTGACGGTCAAAAGAGCGAAGAGCACAAGGGCCCAACGACCTTGGTTGGCGTAGGCTGCCACTAAGCTCTTGCCCGTCGCCGCTGCGTAATAGGGGCCGGCAGCAAAGGCTGGGTATTTGAAGAAACAGGCGATCGGAACGAAGAGCAAGAGTGCTAGACCGTATTCTGCACCGGCTCTTGTGGATTGAACCAGGTGGGAGACACCGATGGCGGCTCCAGCGAAGAGGAGGCCTGGTCCTAAGGATTTCCAAAAGTTGCTGTTCACGAGAGATCGCCTCTTCCGCGCCCCAGGAGATCTGCCTCCTCGATTGCTTTGGGTTGAAACGTTCAGAGTGGAGGGGCCTTGGAAAAATTCGGGAAAACAGGTTTCGGGGGGTTCTCCTCCTAGGATCTGAGCGCTGGAGGTTGCCTTGAGACGTCGAACTTTTTTACTAGCGGGTATGGCTTGCTTTCTTGCCAGTCCCGCCTTGGCCCAGGACGTCGGTATCCAGGCCACGGGCTCTCAGCTCAGTCAGGCCGAGGCTGCAACGCTCCTGAGCATGCACAATGAAGCCCGCGCAAAGGTTGGCGTGAAACCCCTCGAGTGGTCGAGCAAAATCGCCGAGAGGGCTCAAGAATGGGCCGAAACATTGGTCGCGACTAGGAGCTTTCATCACGGCGAGAGCGGCTATGGAGAGAACCTAGCGGGGGCTGCCAATGTAGAGCAAGCTGTGAACATGTGGCTGTCCGAGGCTTCGGATTACAACGGTCGCGCCATTGGAAGAGGGGCAAAGGGCTTGCACTACACCCAAGCGGTGTGGAGGAAAACTCGTTTTGTAGGCTGCGGCAAGGCCGAAGGTCCGGACTATTTTGTTTGGGTCTGCAACTATGACCCAGCGGGGAATATGAGTGGTGAGAAGCCGTATTAGCCTGCGACTAGGGTCCTGGATCGGTCGACTCCCTTGACGGCCGACTTGTCAGGTCCGCTCAAGTTGGGCTCAACACTGCAGGGACGATATAGAACCACAAGTTTTATCGGTCATGGAGGGATGGGCTCTGTCTACCTCTGCGAAGACCTCAGGCTTCCGGGAAAGCAGTGGGCTATCAAAGAGATGATAGTGCGGGATCCGGCCTTGGCCGACCAGGTGCGAGAGAGCTTTGTTCGAGAGGCGACGTTCCTGGCCGGACTTCGACATCCGAGTATGCCGTTGATCGTCGATGTGTTCTCGATAGAGACGCGTCAGTACTTGGTTATGGAGTACATCGAGGGGCAGACTCTGGCCCAGAAAGTGGCCAAGGATGGCTGCCCAACCGATACCGTGGCTTTGAGTTGGGCCCTAGAGATTGCCCAGGTGTTGGATTATCTCCACACTCAGGAGCGCCCCATCATTTTCAGAGACCTCAAGCCTGAGAACATTATGGTCACCGGTGGCGGTCATATTAAAGTTATCGACTTTGGTCTGGCTCGCCATTTCGAGCCCGGCAAGCGTCGCGATACGAATGTGAGTGGTACTGTGGGCTACACGGCTCCAGAGCAGTGGGAGGACTCCGAACAGAGCGACCCCAGATCCGATATCTACTCATTGGGTGCCACCCTTTATTTTGTTTTGACGGGGAAGGTTCCTAGCCCGATCTATGGCAGGAACAGGATCCGAGACCATCGGCCAGATTTGCAACCTGACATCGAGTCGCTGGTATCCACATGTTTGGCTGTGCTCCCCGAAGACCGCTACGCCTCGGCGGCCATATTGAGGGGACAACTCCTGGCAATACTGAGCCAACAGCGCCATCAGTTGGAGCTTCAGCAGTACTTGAGAACCGTCACTCCACGCGCCAGTGTGGTGGCTCCTCCCAGGCGTCTCCCCGAGAAGGCCGGGGCTCTGCGGTCGCCACTCAAAACGGGACGAGAGTTTCTGTGGGTCTTAGGACTGGGAGCCGCGCTCTTTGTTGTGGGTATCGTGCTCCCTTTCCTTCGAGGAGAGGTGCCCCCCCCTGTTCCCAACGGATCGGGGCCGATCGTCGACGTGCTGAGCGGCAATCAAGGGGTCAAAGACGAGGTTCGAGAGATGCTTGATGCAGGGCGTTTCAAAGAGGCTATCGCCGAACTCGATAGGTTGCTGACCAAATTCCCGGAGGATGCTGAGGCCCACATTCTCAAAAACAACGCCTATGCGGCCCTCTCGGCCGATTCGCTCTATAGGATACCGGTGGTCAGTTCTTGGCGAGGTGAGGAGCGCGAAGGTTTTGAGGCTCTTTTTGGATGGGCCTTGGCCCAGAGTCAAATCAACCAGGACCGACCGCCCAACAAGCCCGCTGTTTACTTGGACCTCCACAACGACAACTCCGATCCCGAACGGTTGCTCGAGATCGTAGAGGCGTTGGCTGCGGATAAGAGTGTGCCCCTTATGATTGGCCCCTGGACCTCGCAGCAATCTCTTCTGGTAGCACCGTTAGCGACCGATGGTGAACTGCCCGTCATCACACCGGTCTCTTCCGACCCCAGGGTGCTGAGCAGTGGCCCCACGATGTTCTGTGTGGCTGATACAGACATCAACAAGACCAAGGTTCTCGCCGACCATTTCTACCAGATGGGGAGGCGAAAGGCTGCGGTCTTTTCCGATC